>NZ_KV832119.1:55271-224467 GCF_001837335.1 Streptococcus sp. HMSC066F01 | reverse complement strand
GACGAATAATCTGACGGATAAATTCAATGCTCTCTTGTCTCTCATTGATTAAATCCCAGTTGACCTGGTTGACACTATCTGGAGCATTATAACTATTCATGGCGCGTTCTCTATCTGCCGGAGTCAGCTCACCATTTTCTCCAGTAGCAAGGAGTTTGGTGCGGCCAAATTCTTGACCCAACTCTATAAAGGACATGCCTTGCATAAGAACGCTCATCGCTGTTGCTGTCTCAACCTGACGCATAATCTTATCTGAACTGTAATCTGGATGAAGGGTTACTAACAAATCATGCAAGTTGTAATTATCATGGGCTTCCACATAGTTAAGAACTTGGTTTGGACTAAGATATGAGCCCAACTCTCGGCTACCAAGAATAGCTTTGGCTACAATCGGTTCTGTAGCTGCACCACTAACAAATCCTGCCTTGATTGAACCATAAACTTCTCCTCCTTTGATGGCATCACGCTGATCATCATTGAAGAATCCAATATTTGGCATCTGGTAGGCATTGTCCTTCTTGGCCTTATCATAAGGCGCAAGACCGATCCCCATATCCCAACCTTCTCCATAGGTGATAATACGTGGATCAACTTCATCAAGTGCCCAACGAATTGCCTGCATGGTTTTGACATCGTGAATTCCCATCAAGTCAAAACGGAAACCGTCAATATTGTATTCTTTCACCCAATAAAGGAGTGAGTCAATCATGTACTTACGGTACATTTCGTGTTCGCTTGCGGTTTCATTTCCAACACCTGTTCCGTTTTGGAAGGTTCCATCTGGATTCATACGATAGTAATAATCAGGAACAGTTGTTTGGAAAGGTGCATCGACCGTTGAGAAGGTATGGTTATAAACGACATCCATAATGACACCGATTCCTGCATCGTGATATGCCTGAATCATGGTCTTGAGGTCTCGAATAACCTGTCCAGGATCATCTGGGTTACTAGAGAAACTTGGTTCTGGGGCATTGTAGTTTTGAGGATCATAACCCCAGTTATAGGTTACATTTCCGTCCTCGTCGTATTCCTTATGGCGATCAAAGATTGGTTGGAGCTGAACATAATTACAGCCGAGTTCTTTGATATAGTCAAAGGCGGTTGCTTGGTCGAATTGGTTGGTCGTTCCTGTCTGGGCAGCACCAAGGAAGGTCCCTCGAAGATTTTCTGGAACTCCAGATGTTGGCGATTTTGTAAAATCACGAATGTGCATCTCACAGATAACCGCTTTACATGGGTTTTCCAAACGCCAAGGAGCGTCTGTCCCATGCTTGACTTTAAATCCTTCTACCTGTCTATCTTGCTGAGAGATAATGACGGAACGTTTCCCGTCAGGGCTTGTAGCAATAGTGTAAGGATCTCGTGTCAAAGTCTGATGGTGTGGAAACTCAATCTGATACTGATAAGCTTTACCTGCAAGATTTTCGTCTAAATCTACACTCCAAACACCAATGGTATTGTACTTATGACTGTATGAATAGCTATTCCCACGCTCAAGATTAAAGGTTTTCCAAATCGGCGCGTCGTTACTTGTATTTTCATAAACGACCACTTGGACTGCTGTAGCGGTTGGAGCCCAGAGTTTAAAGCTTGTCTGGTAGTCAGAGATACTATACCCCAACTCTCCTTGGTATCCCCAATGGTGATCAAAACTTTCACTGTGAAAGGCTTTATCAAAAGCAAACGGGTTTCGATCTTTATAGCAAGAACTTGCAATGGCTGGATTTTCAGAATAATAAACCGTCTCATCACCATCCAAAATCCAAACCTCAGTCAACAGTGGATAATAGTTAAACCGTAGGAGATAATCTTTTGTCTTTCCATCTATTTCGACAGAAAAGGTCAGAGTATCGAGCCTTTCTGCACTTGTAACTGTAAAGGAGAATTTTGCTCCAAAATAGTCATTTTCATAATACAAATTTTCTTTAACATCTGCCTGTTTTCTACTGAATGAACAAGCATCATAATCCCCATTTTTTCGGTGAAAATGGATGACTACTGGGTATCTATACATTTCTTTTCCTAATTCCTAATTTCAATTTTTTTATGTAGTGCTGAAGAATTTAGCGGGAATTTCAGCACAATAGAGAATAGCATTAATAGATATAAAAACACATCAGGAGAGATAGTTTCAGACTATCTAACATCTAGTTTTCAACTATTCTTTACAAACTTTCTAGCCAAGCTTCATCTCGAACTTCGATACCAAGTTCTTGTGCTTTTTGGAGCTTGCTTCCTGCATCTGCTCCTGCTACGACAAGATTCGTTTTCTTAGATACACTGCCTGTAACTTTAGCACCAAGGATTTCGAGTTTATTTTTGGCTTCAGAACGTGTGAGACGTTCCAATTTTCCTGTTAATACAACTGTCAAACCTGACAAGGCTGCATCTGCTACTACTGTCTGCCCTTTGTAGTCCAGATTAACTCCAGTTTCTTTCAACTCGCATAAGAGAATCTTCGAGCCTTCTGTTGCAAAATAAGTCTGAAGACTTTGAGCAATCACACTACCCAAGCTCTCGATACTTGCTACTTCCTCTGGATCAGCTTGGGCTAGATTTTCAATAGAGTGGAAATGTTGGAGCAAGAGCTGACTAGCCTTGCTTCCGACATGGCGAATTCCCAGACCAAACAAGAGCTTTTCAGCAGAGTTTTCCTTGGATGCTTGAATGGCCTGATATAGTTTAGAAGCAGACTTTTCCTTGACGCCCTCTAAAAGAAGGAAATCGTCTTCTTTCAAATGGTAAATATCTGCCACATCCTTAACCAGATTAGCAGCAAAAAGCTTTTCAACAATAGATGGACCAAGCCCTGTAATATTCATGGCGTCTCGAGAAGCAAAGTGAATCAAACCTTCCATGATTTGGGCAGGACATCGTGGATTGATACAACGAAGAGCCACTTCATCTTCAAAATGAAGCAACTGACTGTCACAGCTCGGACAGTTAGTCGGAATATCTAGTTTTTCTTCAGAAACACGTTTAGACTCTACCACACGCAGAACAGCAGGGATGATATCTCCAGCCTTATAAACGATAACCGTATCATCTTTGCGGATATCCTTTTCAGCGATATAATCTACATTGTGCAGTGTTGCACGGCTAACAGTTGTCCCAGCAAGCTGAACAGGTGTTAGATTGGCAGTCGGGGTCACAACACCCGTACGACCTACTGTCCAGTCAACTGAAAGGAGTTGAGCTTCTTTTTCTTCAGCAGGAAATTTATAGGCGATTGCCCACTTGGGTGCTTTAACGGTAAAGCCAAGCTCTTCTTGACCTGCTAGGTCATTAACCTTGATGACCACCCCATCGATATCGTAGGGCAGTTTCTCTCGTTCTTGTCCTACTTCTTGGATAAAATCCCATATTTCATCTATACTTTCAGCCAGAATTCGCTTCGGATTAACTACAAAACCAAGCTGTTCAAGATGCTTCAAGACCTTTTCTTGGCTATCACGAGTAGAAGGGCTGGCTTCTTGATAGAGGAAAGTCGCAAGGTTACGCTTGGCAACTACTGCTGTATCCAACTGACGCAAGGTGCCTGCTGCCGCGTTACGAGGATTGGCAAATTCAGGCTCCCCATTTTCTTGGCGAGCTTGGTTGACCTGGTCAAATGAAGCGCGTGGCATGTAACACTCTCCACGAACAGTGATATCAAGTTCTTCTGGCAAGGTCAAAGGAATGTCCTTGACACGCTTGAGATTCTCTGTGATATTTTCACCAACAGAACCATCCCCACGTGTCGCACCGACTACCAAAATTCCCTTTTCATACGTAAGCGAGATAGACAAACCATCGATTTTCAGCTCACAGATATAGATTGGATGGGGTAATTCCTTTCGAACACGCGCATCAAAAGCTTCTAACTCTTCACGTGAAAAAGCATCCTGCAAACTATAAAGAGGATACTGATGACTGTATTTTTCAAAACCATCTAAAACCTTACCACCAACACGATGGGTCGGACTGTCCGCTAAAACTTGATCTGGATAGGCGACTTCCAATTCGACCAACTCTCGGTAGAGGCGATCATACTCGCTATCTGAAACCGAGGGATTGTCACTCGTATAGTACTCGGTCGCATAGCGGTTAAGTAAGGCAACTAACTCATTCATTCTTTCATTCATAATCCCATTTTACCACAAAGCAAGCCCTCCTCACAATAGAGAAGGACTGAAAAATGGTTTGTAGTGTAATATTTTCTAAAAAAAGAGAAATTATAACTCTTTTTCAAAATGACTTCGCACATAAACGAGGGATAAACAAGACAGGATGATAACACCGCTTCCAATTATCAGAAAAGAAGAGAGATGGACACTTGGCAGCACTGTCATAAAGCCTTTTGCAATCGGCATAAATAGGATGGCTAAGGTAAAAATGGTGCTTAGGACTCTTCCCAAGTATTCCCCCTCAACCTTGGTTTGAACCTGAGTAAAAAAGTGAATATTAAATATCGTCATAAACAGTTCACAAACTAAATTTCCAGAAAAGGAAAGAAAAGTTGGCAGTGGTAACCCCATCATAAAAACTCCAACTCCAGTCAAGGCCAATAGAATCAAAAGATTATAAACACCTGCCTTGATTTTGCTAGCTAGAAGAGCTCCGATAATCGAACCAATAGCGCCCATAGTCAAAATAGTTGCATAAGCTCCTCCTATCCCGTATAGTCGATTTGAAAAAGGGAGGAGAAATTCAAAAGCTGCAAAAAAGAAATTAACGCTGGAAGCGACTAACAAAAGGAAAAAAATTTCTTGCTGGCGCCAAATATAGCGAATCCCTTCTTTCATATCAGCAAAAATATTTTTCCAGCTGAGAGTCCTTTTCACTTGCTCCTTAGCCTCTTTTTTGGGGAGGAAAGCTACTAAGATAAATGCGATGAAAAAACTAATGGCATCTAAAACAAGCGTCATATGGAGACTGGCAAATTGTAAAACGATGAAAGAAAGTACAGGGGAGCTAACGCCTACAACCTGCAAAACGAGCTCTAAGCGAGCATTATAGGTCACAATCTCTTCTTTTTCTACAACTTCAGTTATAATGGCTTTGTTAGCTGTACGAGAAAATGCAAAGGCAACCGCCTGAACAATATTTGCGAGGATCAGAGCAGCAATCATCAAGCTATCATTTCTGATGAAAGAAATAGCTAAGCAAAGAACGCCACAAATCAAGTCCGTCGTCATCAAAATTTTGCGACGCGAAAAGCGGTCTGAAATCACTCCGCCAAAGGGATTGACCAGAATCGATGTGACGAGTTCAGAAATTTGATAAATCCCAAGAACAGTCTGTCCTATCGTCCCCATTGATGCTAACCAAACACTATTTCCATAATCATAGAGCATATTCCCTATCTTATTAATAGCACCACGACTAATCAACTGGATTGCATGTCGATTCATATAAAAAGCTCCTCTCAAATTTTGAAACTATTGTATCAAAACTGAAAGGAGTCTCTTTATTTTTCCCTTATTTGGGAAATTTAAGCATTTACAAATTTTTCATAATGTTCCTGATAGTAAGCCACTTGCTCTGGAAGTCCAAGCACATCAAAAATATGCATAGCCTCCTGCATCTGACTACAACCCTCTTCTTTCAAGTCTCTCTGGTAGAGGGCGAAACCTTTGAGATAATTGAAGATATTGCGCTAATAAAGCTTGATACCATTTCCAATCAACTTCTCCACATAGCCCTCAAAATAGTCCGCATCCGCAAAGGAACGGTTTTCCAAACAATGCTGGTAACAGTTAAGAGCTAGAATCAAAACGAGTTTACGATGCCGACCAATTTCCTTGTAGTAGTCTTCCCTCTCCATCACTTCTCTGCCAATCCGAGCTACATAGTCCACATTGTAGAAAGTATAGAGATTTCCGAAAAGAATCAACTCATACATGGTCCATTCTTCTGTTTGAAAAAGATAATCTGCTACCTTTTCCAAATCACTCTGCCTCATCCTGTAATGAGCATCTCTTTGACAAATCAGACCTTATAGCAGAATCCAATTCAGCTCAAAATAGAGGGGATTGGTCGAACTCTTAGCCTTTTCAAGTTGTTCTCTTTGAAGCTTTTGAAAACCTGCAATATTATTTGAGTAGTAAAGCGGAATAATCTGTGCCATCAAGGCAACATGTTCATGATTTTGAAAATCTCTAGCCTTGTCCATGAAATTTTCAATAGTCACATGAATATTGTCCAAAATCTCAAAGAAACGAGAAACTGCTAGATCAGACTCCCCAAGCTCGAAGCGAGATAATTGAGAGGTTGAACATGATTCTCCTGCCGCCTCTTTCAAGGAGTACTTCCCACTTGTTCGAAATTCACGAAATACCTTTCCAAGATGTTCCATTTCTTATACCTGCTCCGATAATTCTTCCCACTCAAGCATAGCTTCTTCCTGACGATGGCTGATTTTATCCAGTTCAGCCTGCAAATCCATGAGCTTTTCAGCATCGTTGGTTTCTAGCATTTGTTCAGAAATGGCTTGACTTTGAGTTTCTAACTCTTCGATTTCAGCTTCTAGATTTTCGATTTGTCGCATGAGTTTGCGAACTTCTTTTTGACTTTCTTTCTGAGCTTGGTAGTCATTAGCTGGACTTGCTTCTTTTGCTTGATTACTCATTGAAGCTTCCTCTGTATGGCTGACTTCTATTTCAGCCTTTTTATCAACATAGTAGTCATAATCTCCAAGGTAGAGGGTTGAACCACTCTCAGACAATTCCAGTACATGAGTGGCTACACGATTGATAAAGTAACGGTCGTGGCTCACAAAAAGAAGGGTTCCATCAAAGTCAATCAAGGCATTTTCCAAGACTTCCTTGCTATCAATATCCAAGTGGTTGGTCGGCTCGTCCAAAATCAAGAAATTGTTGTTTTCCATTGAAAGTTTGGCAAGCAACAGACGAGCTCGTTCACCACCAGACAGCATTCCGACTGACTTTTTAACATCATCACCAGAGAAGAGGAAGGCACCAAGGCGGTTGCGGATCTCAACTTCTGGTGTCAGTTTAAAATCATTCCAAAGTTCATCCAGAACAGTATTACTTGGTGTTAGCTTACTTTGAGTCTGATCATAGTATCCAACCTCAACATTGGCACCAAAACGCTTCTCTCCCTTGATAAAAGGAATCTGGTCCACAATAGACTTGATAAAGGTTGATTTGCCAATACCATTTGGTCCTACGATGGCAACAGCATTCATCTTACGGAGGTCAAGGTTGATAGGCTCTGACAATATTTCCCCATCATAGCCAATGGCCGCATTTTCAACGGTTAAAACGATATTACCTGATGTTTTTTCAGACTGGAAGGTTATATTGGCTGATTTCTTACTAGTTTCAGGTTTGTCCAAACGCTCCATTTTTTCTAGTTGTTTACGGCGAGATTGAGCACGTTTAGTCGTTGAAGCTCGGACTAGATTGCGATTGACAAAGTCTTCTAGAGCCGCGATTTCCTTCTGTTGCTTTTCATAGTTTTTTGCCTCTGTAGCTAGCTTTTGCTCCTTTAACTCAACAAAGCGAGAGTAATTGCCTACATAACGATCTAAGGAATGCTTGGTCAAATCCAGTGTAACAGTCGCAACCTTGTCCAAAAAGTAACGGTCGTGGCTGACAATAATGAGGGCACCGCTATAGTTCACTAAGTAATTCTCTAGCCAGGCTATGGTTTCAATATCCAAGTGGTTGGTTGGTTCGTCCAAGACCAAGAGATTGGGCTTTTCAAGGAGCATTTTAGCCAGTGCCAGACGAGTATTTTGGCCACCAGAAAGCTCGTCAATTTTCATCTGCCACATAGACTCGTCAAACTTGAATCCATTTAAGATAGCACGGATATCAGCTTCGTAGGTAAAGCCACCAGCCTGACGGAAGTTCTCTGATAAACGATCATAATCCGCCATCAGTTTATCCAGATCTTCACCAGACTTTTCACCCATCTCCAGTTCCATCTGACGAAGTTGCTTCTCAGTCCGACGCAAGTCATCAAAGACGTGAAGCATTTCATCATAAATGGTATTTTCAGACTCAAAACGGCTATCTTGGGCTAGGTAAGACAGAGAAACATCTTTTTTCTTATTGATTTCTCCACTGGTCGGCTCCTCTTCCCCAACCAAAATCTTCAAAAGAGTGGACTTACCTGCCCCATTTTTCCCAACGAGGGCAATCCGGTCTCGTTCATCAACTTGCAGGTTGATATTATCAAAAAGAACCTCTCCTGCAAAAGAACGTTCAATTTTATTAGCTTGTAAAATAATCATACATCTATTTTACTATCTTTTTCTCTTTTGCACAATTGCAATGAAAAAAGTTCGAGTCATAAACTCGAACCTTTCATCTTAGTATCCAATGCCTCCACGGAATGTGCGAGCCATATCTTTCAATTCATAGTTTTTAGAAGAGGTATCGATGGTCCATTTTCCATCTTTCTTGGTCATTTTAATTTCATAACCCTCTTTCTTCATGTTATCACTAGTGTCTAGAGGAGTTGAATCAAATTGACTCGGTGCATTTTCTAAAATGTATTTTTCACCAGCTTTCATAGCTTCAGAGTAGTTGCTATATTTACCTTTGTTTTCTTCGTAGAATTTACGGCTCAATTCATAAACATTCAAGTTATCCAAGTCGATTGTTTCTGGTCTAACATAAACAACAGCATAATCAGGCAAGTATGTCTTCACCTTGTAATCAACTTTTGCTCTCTTAGCATTTGCTTTGATGTAGGCATCTGCGAATGTTCTAAGTTCTGAATCAGATGGTTTGTAGTTATAGAAACCTTTTCCGAATGACTCTGTAAATTTCTTGATAAACTCTTCTTTATCAGCTTTCGCATCGTTTGTGAATTCAGCACTATTATCAGAAGATTTTTTATCATCAGCAAGTGCTACAACTTGCGACTTTTTGTCAGTAGCACTTAGGTTCGTTCCACCACCAGAGCTTTCCCCATTAAGGTAAACAGCATCGACATATTTTTTCATTACATCTTTCGCTTCATCAATATTGTCTTCATACTGACTTGGATCCACCTTGATTGCTACATCGTTATTCTTTTTAGAATTTTCTTTGATGTCATCGTAAAAGCTAGGTGCAAAGTGAAGTTCATACTTAGCATTCTTATCGACTTCATACACTACATAACCAGCAACGCTCTTTCCTTTAGAAAGACTGTCACCATATGACATAAATTTAGTTTTACTGTCGCTTTCATAAACTTGAATTGGTTGTAATTTTTCATCCTTTTCATTGTATAGCGTGATATCTTGGCTAGTAAAACTAAACTGTTTATCACGATTGTTCTTGATTTCGACTTGAAGTGCAAGGTATGTTGATGATGAATCCTCATCTTTAGGCAATACATACATACCGTCTTTTACAGAAACCTCAAAATTAGAGTTTGAAGCTGTACCATTGTCGCTTACTTTTTTTTGAGCTCCACAGGCAACCAGTGCTAAAGCTGATAAAAGCAAGGCAGAATGCTTAAGAATTTTTTTCATAATGGATTCTCCTTTAATGATTTACTATATTTTACCATACGCAGAATAAAAATCAAAACAGAAACCAGATATTTTCAAAATATCTTAAATTTATAGAGTTTTAACTTAAATTTTTCTATATGTTCATTTGATACATTAAAGGATTCTTTATAAAAAGAATAGAATATAACAATATTTTTGATTTTTTTCTTCAACAAACCTACAAAATGAATCATAAACTTTCATGTTATAAAGAATCTAATAATTAATTTTCATCGCTAACTTAGTATAAGTAAGCAAAGTCCCCACCATTTTCCCGCTAAAGTGCATAAGTAAATTTCCTACATTTTAAGTTATGCTAACGTTTTACTAAAATGTCAAATCGTGATATAATGAAAGCGATTAAAGCAAATAAACAAAGGAGACACTCTATGACTTACCAAGAAAATTATCAAAAATGGCTCGATTTTGCTGATCTTCCAGACTACCTTCGTCAAGATTTGGAAAATATGGACGAAAAAACTAAGGAAGACGCCTTTTATACCAATCTTGAATTTGGTACTGCTGGTATGCGTGGTTTGATCGGTGCTGGTACAAATCGTATCAATATCTATGTTGTTCGTCAAGCAACTGAAGGTTTGGCTCGTTTGATTGAGTCAAAAGGTGGAAATGAAAAAGAACGTGGTGTAGCAATTGCCTACGATAGCCGTCACTTCTCACCTGAGTTTGCCTTTGAATCTGCGGCAGTTCTTGCCAAACACGGTATCAAATCTTACGTATTTGAAAGCCTCCGTCCCACTCCAGAACTCTCATTTGCAGTTCGTCACCTCAACTGTTTTGCAGGTATCATGATTACTGCCAGCCATAACCCTGCTCCATTTAACGGTTACAAGGTTTATGGAGAAGACGGTGGACAAATGCCTCCACACGATGCGGACGCTTTAACTACTTATATTCGTGGAATCGAAAATCCATTTGCTGTGGAAGTTGCTGATGTGGAAGCTGAAAAAGCTTCTGGCTTGATTGAAGTCATTGGCGAAGCTGTTGATGCAGAATACCTTAAAGAAGTTAAGGACGTAAACATCAACCCAGCCTTGATTGAAGAATTCGGTAAAGACATGAAGATTGTCTACACACCACTTCATGGTACGGGTGAAATGTTGGCTCGTCGTGCTCTTGCTCAAGCTGGATTTGACTCAGTTCAAGTCGTTGAAGCACAAGCAACTGCAGATCCTGACTTCTCAACTGTGAAATCTCCAAACCCAGAAAGCCAAGCTGCCTTTGCCCTTGCTGAAGAACTTGGTCGTCAAGTTGGCGCTGATGTTCTTGTGGCAACTGACCCTGATGCTGACCGTGTTGGTGTTGAAGTCCTTCAAAAAGATGGAAGCTATCTCAACCTTTCAGGTAACCAAATCGGCGCTATCATGGCTAAATACATCTTGGAAGCACACAAAAATGCTGGAACTCTTCCTGAAAATGCTGCTCTCTGCAAATCAATTGTATCAACTGACTTGGTAACGAAGATTGCTGAAAGCTACGGCGCAACCATGTTCAACGTTTTGACAGGTTTCAAATTTATCGCTGAAAAAATTCAAGAATTTGAAGAAAAACACAATCACACTTACATGATGGGATTTGAAGAAAGCTTCGGTTACTTAATCAAACCATTCGTACGTGATAAAGACGCCATCCAAGCCGTTCTTGTCGTTGCTGAACTTGCTGCCTACTATCGTTCACGTGGTTTGACACTTGCTGACGGTATCGAAGAAATCTACAAAGAGTACGGCTACTACGCTGAAAAGACTATCTCTGTTACCCTTTCTGGTGTTGATGGTGCAGAACAAATCAAAGCCATTATGGCTAAGTTCCGTAACAATGCTCCAAAAGAATGGAACGCAACAGCTATCACTGTCGTAGAAGACTTCAAGGCTCAAACTGCTACTGCTGCTGACGGTACTGTTACAAACTTGACAACTCCTCCAAGTGATGTTTTGAAATATACACTTGCTGACGGTTCATGGATTGCTGTTCGCCCTTCTGGTACTGAACCAAAAATCAAATTCTACATTGCCGTTGTGGGTGAAAGCAATGAAGATTCACAAGCTAAGATTGCCAACATTGAAGCAGAAATCAATGCGTTTGTAAAATAAAAAATTATAAAAGATGAGACCAACCAATCTCATCTTTTTTTCGTATCAAATCTAAGCATTTTTAGAAACTTTATGGCATACTAGACTTATCAATGAAAGCGAGGTAATCTCATGGAACAATTTTTAGAAAACATTAAAGACCTTGAAGTCACTACAGTTGCGCGTG
Source organism: Streptococcus sp. HMSC066F01 (assembly GCF_001837335.1). GTDB lineage: Bacteria > Bacillota > Bacilli > Lactobacillales > Streptococcaceae > Streptococcus > Streptococcus oralis_S. Next base: position 212,694 of record NZ_KV832119.1, on the reverse strand, counting down.
CACAAGAAGCTCTTGATAAAAAAGAAACTGCAACCTTCTTTATCGGTCGCAAAACTTGCCCTTACTGCCGTAAATTCGCAGGTACCTTGTCAGCTGTCGTAGCTGAAACTAAAGCTCACATCTACTTCATCAACAGTGAAGAACCAAGCCAACTCAATGAGTTACAAGAATTCCGTTCACGCTATGGAATCCCAACTGTACCAGGCTTCGTTCACATTGCAGATGGACAAATCAATGTCCGTTGCGACTCTTCCATGTCCGCACAAGAAATCAAGGACTTTGCTGGATTGTAAAAATATATAAAAAAGAAGGCACTCGCCTTCTTTTTTATATATCTGTCAATGGTGTTGCAGTATCTGGTGAGGTATCGTAAACCTTAAAGTCTACTCCGACTCCCAGATCAGCTTGCGCTAGCTGGTTGACCATAGTCATATGAGCCAGCTCCTTGATATTGTTCTCTTTGGACAAGTGACCAAGATAGATTTTCTTTGTTCGATTTCCCATTGCACGAATCATGGCCTCAGCACCGTCTTCGTTAGAAAGGTGACCGAGATCCGATAGAATTCGCTGTTTGAGACGCCAAGCGTAAGATCCTGCTCGCAAAATCTCCACATCGTGGTTGGACTCGATGAGGTAACCATCCGCATTTTCGACTATTCCAGCCATACGGTCACTAACATAACCTGTATCGGTCAGCATGACGAAGCTCTTGTCGTCTTTCATAAATCGGTAAAACTGTGGTGCTGCCGCATCATGGCTAACCCCAAAACTCTCAATGTCGATATCGCCAAAGGTTTTGGTTTTGCCCATTTCAAAGATATGCTTCTGCGAAGAGTCCACCTTACCAAGATACTTACTATTTTCCATAGCCTGCCAAGTCTTTTCATTGGCGTAAAGATCCATACCGTATTTACGAGCCAAGACACCGACTCCGTGGATATGGTCTGAATGCTCATGCGTAATCAGAATCGCATCCAGATCTTCAGGTTTGCGATTGATTTCAGCTAGCAGGCTAGTAATTTTTTTACCAGACAAGCCCGCATCTATTAGGATTTTCTTTTTTGGGGTTTCCAGATAAAAGGAATTTCCACTGGAACCTGACGCTAAGATACTGTATTTAAAGCCCTTTTCACTCATTCTAATCTTCTATTTCGTCCTCCCATATTTCTTCTTTTACGGCATCCTTATCATAAGGGAGCACTATGGTAAAGGTTGAACCCTTACCGTATTCACTTTTGGCCCAAATAAAACCATTGTGTTGTTTAATGATTTCTTTTGCGATGGCCAGACCTAGACCAGTTCCACCTTGAGCCCGGCTTCTTGCACGATCCACACGGTAGAAGCGGTCAAAGATCTTCGGCAAATCTTGCTTTGGAATACCTAGACCTTGGTCTTTGATGGATAAAATCATCTGGTCATCAGTGGTCTTCATGCTAACAGTAATTTTGCCGCCATCTGGTGAATACTTGATGGCATTGTTAAGAATATTATCAATCACCTGAGTCATCTTATCGGTATCAATCTCAATCCAAACTGAATTAATTGGATAATCTCTGACAATCTCATATTTTTTCTCCTCATCCTGACTTCTCATCTTGTCAAAACGGTTAAGAATAAAGGTGATGAAGGCCGTAAAGTTAATCAACTCCACATCTAACTGAGTTGTCGCATTATCAATACGAGAGAGATGCAAGAGATCTGTCACCATCCGCATCATACGGTTGGTTTCATCGAGTGAAACCTTGATAAAATCAGGAGCAACAGGATCATACAAGGCTCCCTCGTCCAAGGCTTCAAGATAAGATTTAACACTGGTTAAAGGAGTTCTCAACTCATGACTCACGTTTGAAACGAAGAGTCTTCGCTCGCGTTCTTCCTTCTCCTGCTCGGTCGTATCATGTAAAACAGCAACCAAACCAGAGATGAATCCAGACTCACGGCGAACCAGAGCGAAACGTACACGAATACTCAGGTATTCACCATTCACATCTTGGGAATCAATCATCAACTCAGGAATCTGTGTAATCAGGTCACGCAGTTCATAATCATCCTCTATCTTAAGCAATTCTAAAATGCTTTTGTTAAGGACATCTTCTTTCTGCACACCTAATTGTTTCTTAGCCATGTCATTAATCATGGTAATTTGACCACGGCGATTGGTCGCAAGCACTCCATCTGTCATGTAAGAAAGAATACTATGCAGTCTTTTACTCTCTTGTTCCAGATTTTCTTGGGTCAAACGAATAACTTCTGACAAATCATTGAGGTTATTGCTAATATTGGTGATTTCTGTACTGCCTTGTAAGTCCAAAACTTGAGAATAATCACCTGCAATCAAGTCCTTAACCTTTTGATTTATCTCTTTGAGACGGATATTATCTCGACGATTTTCCAGTAACAGCAAGGTCACCACCAAGATAAAGCCAAGTAAAATCAAGATAAAGATAAAATCACTGGTCAGAATAGTTTGTCTAATATCTTCAATCATTATTTCTCATATAGTAGCCAACACCACGACGGGTGAGGATATACTCTGGACGGCTTGGAGTATCTTCAATTTTTTCACGCAAACGTCTAATGGTCACATCCACTGTACGAACATCACCAAAATAGTCATAACCCCATACAGTCTCAAGCAAGTGTTCACGCGTAATCACTTGACCAATATGAGACGCCAAGTGATACAAGAGTTCAAACTCACGGTGGGTCAAATCTAATTCCTCACCATATTTCTTCGCCACGTAAGCATCTGGAACGATTTCCAAATCACCAATTTGTAAAGGTTGCGTCTTCTTCTCATCAGACTCTTGGCTATCCACAGAAACTAGGTCTGTACGACGAAGCAGGGCCTTGACACGAGCCTGCAATTCACGGTTTGAGAAAGGTTTTGTAACATAATCGTCTGCACCTAACTCTAAACCAATAACCTTGTCAAACTCGCTATCCTTAGCTGATAGCATGATAATCGGCACGCTACTAGTCTTACGAATAGCTTTAGCAACTTCTAAACCATCAATTTCAGGTAGCATTAAGTCGAGGATAATAATATCTGGTTGCTCAGCTTCAAATAGCTCGATTGCCTCACGACCATTGAAGGCTGTTACAACTTCATAACCTTCCTTGGCCATATTAAACTTAATAATATCTGAGATTGGTTTCTCATCATCTACAATTAATATTTTTTTCATAAGATCACCTTTTTCTTTTTCTATTATAACAAAAAAATGGAAAGAAGACACAAATGGCTAATCCCAGTCCCCATCTCCAAGAACTGTTTTATAAGCCTGCCAAATCTTTTGTTGAGGTTTAGCGAGGGGGTAGTCAGCAAACTCTTTAGGGGATAGCCAGCGAATTTCTCTGTCGGAGAACTGTTTTAATCCTGTCACCTGACCTGATAGGATTTGAATATGCCATTTACGATGACTAAAGACATGCTTGACTTGTTCAAAAACTTGATGGGACCAATCAACCTCCAAATCATAATCCTGCTCAAAACTTTCTTGGGGGCTTGGTCCAAATGCACTGCTTACCTCTTTGACTTGAGAAAAAAGATCTAACTGATCATCTTCTCTAGAAAATTCTTCGACTTCAATCAAGGGGAAATGCCAAAATCCAGCTAGCAGTTTTTCGCTTTCATTTTTCTCTAGTAAATATTGACCTCTATCATTGCGCACAACCAAAGCCTTGAGATAAATTGGAAGAGGTTTTTTCTTAGGTTCTTTAATCGGATATCGATCCATGGTTCCCTTCTGATAGGCTGCGCTAAAGTCTCTAATAGGGCTTTCTTCAGGTCGAGGATTAACTGGAGCCTCTATGTCAGAACCTAAATCCATCAGAGCTTGGTTAAAATCACCTGGTCGTTTCGGGTCAATCAAGATTTCCATCATAGCTTGGAAAATCTTTCGATTGCTGGGAACTCCGATATCATGATTAACCTCAAACAAGCGTGCCAAAACTCGCATGACATTGCCATCGACCGCTGGCTCAGGCAAATTAAAAGCGATACTGGAAATAGCTCCCGCAGTGTAAGGGCCAATCCCTTTCAGGCAAGATATTCCTTCATAGGTATTTGGAAATTGCCCCCCAAAGTCAGTCATAATCTGCTGAGCTGCAGCCTGCATATTGCGCACTCGAGAATAATAACCCAAACCTTCCCAAGCCTTCAGCAGACGCTCTTCAGGGGCATTCGCCAGACTTTCAACAGTTGGAAACCAGTCCAAGAATCGTTCATAGTAGGGAATAACCGTATCTACCCTAGTCTGCTGCAGCATGATTTCAGAAACCCAGATGTGATAAGGATTTTTACTTCTTCGCCAGGGTAAATCCCGTTTGTTTTCATCGTACCAGTTGAGGAGTTTCTCACGGAAAGAGGAAATCTTCTCCTCTGGCCACATGTCAACACCGTATTCTTTCAAATCTAACATATATCTAGTATAACATAGAAGCTTCTAACTGTCCTTTTCTTAGCGCTAAAAAGCCTCTTCCTAAAGGAAAGAGGCCTATTTCTTATTGATGAACCGCTTGAGCTGCAGTAATTAGTGTAAGATTATATACATCATCTGAGCTACATCCACGTGAAAGGTCATTAACTGGCTTATTCAAACCTTGTAAAACAGGACCTACAGCCGAGAAACCACCGAGACGTTCTGCAATCTTGTAACCGATATTTCCAGCTTCTATACTTGGGAAGATGAATACAGTTGCTTGTCCAGCTACTTTACTTCCTGGAGCTTTCAAAGCTGCCGTTTCAGGGTGGAAGGCCGCATCAAATTGCAATTCCCCATCTATTTCAAGATCTGGACGTAGTTCGTGCGCAAGTTGTGTAGCTGCTACTACCTTATCAACGTTCTCACCAAAACCAGAACCTTTACTTGAATAGCTCAACATAGCAATTTTGGGTTCGATACCAAACATTTTAGCTGTAATAGCCGAGTTGATAGCAATTTCAGCTAAGTCATCAGCATCAGGATTAATGTTGATCGCACAGTCTCCGAAAAGATAACGTTCTGAACCACGAGTCATCAAGAAGGCACCTGAAGTACGAGTAACATTAGGACGAGTTTTAATGATTTGAAGGGCTGGACGAACTGTTGAAGCAGTTGAGTGAATCGCACCAGATACCATACCGTCAACCAAGCCCAAGTAGACTAGCATCACACCAAAGTAGTTGACGTCTTCAACCAAAACTTTACGCGCTTCTTCTTCAGTCATTTTGCCCTTACGACGCTCTACTAAGGCAGCAACCATTTCATCAAATTGAGGATAGTGTTGGGGATCAATTACTTCATAACCATCCATGATCCCTTCGATTTCAAGATAAATTTTAATTTTTTCAGGTTTACCAAGCAATACTGGGATGACATCTGTTTCTTTAACCAAACGTTTTGTCGCTTGAAGGATACGAGGTTCTTTCCCTTCAGGGAGAACGATGCGTACATTTTTACCAACCAGGTTGGCTTTGAGACTTTCAAAAACTTCCATGAGTTTTCTCCTTTAATAAAATTAATTATACTCAAAATAGATTTTAAAGAGTATTAGTTGATAACTGAGTAATAAGATTGTTAAAATCATCTGGCAAGGGGCTTTCGAGCTCTAGCTGACGCTCCAAGAAGGGATGATAAAATGATAAGAAATGGCAATGCAAGGCCTGTCGTTGAATGCCGTCGTCTAGGCTGCCACCATAGAGATCATCTCCCAACAAGGGGAAACCAATATGAGAGAAATGTACTCGGATCTGATGAGTTCGTCCAGTATGCAGTTGAATATCGACCAAGTGAACATCTCCATAAGACGCTACAACTTTGTAAGAGGTATGGGCATATTTTCCACCCTTTGCAACCCTTCTCGTGATAATGGAGTCCACATCACGAGCAATCGGGGCGATAATCTCCCCTTCTGGTTCCAAATCCCCATTGCCCTTAACCAAGGCAAAGTAACGTTTTTCGATAGACTTTCGTTGCAGTTGCTTGTCTAAACGTGCATGAGCGTAGCCGTGCTTGGCAAAAAGCATCAAACCAGAAGTATCTCTATCAAGCCTAGTCACGATGTGAACTTGCTGATTTTCATATTCCTGTTTAACATAGTAGCCCTTGATAAAATTGGCAATGGTATTGGAATGATTGACACTGGGGATGGATGCTACTCCATAAGGCTTATTCAAAACCAGAAAATGGTCATCCTCATACAAGATATCGAGTGGTCGATCAATAGCTTCAAGGCTCTCAAATCCTTCCTCTGCTGGAATGTCAATAGTTACCTTGTCTCCAATATCTAAGAGATAAGTCGCATTTTGTGGTTTGCCATTGACCCGTATAGCTCCGCCTCGAAACTTAATCTTAGCCAAAAGTCCCTTGGAAACCTCATGTTTCTTGAGGAAAGTTTTGACTTTGACGTGGTCATCTGCGATAAATTCGAACCTCATTCATCCACCTCGCCGATGAAGGCATCTTTAACACGATTCCAGAAGCTAGTGTGGCTTGGAGTCGCTACGAAGTGAATCTTGTGATGGTCGATTTGATACTCAATCCGTTCGATATTACGGAAGGAATAGACGCTGTTATCGACTGATATCGTGTGGTAATCATTGCGTGTTGGCAGAAGTTCAATTTTATCTTTTTTGGGAATAATGATCGATGATCCCAGAGTACGATAGACTCGGTTGTTAAGACTTGCTATTTCCGTCAACTGCAAGGCTTCAATGGTCGGATGCAAGACAGCTCCACCCAAGGACTTGTTGTAGGCGGTACTTCCCGTCGGCGTTGAAACAGTCACACCATCTCCACGAAAGCGCTCGAATGGAACGTGGTTAATGATGATATCTGCAACCATGGTGCGGTCTGACCGACGGATGCTCGCTTCATTTAGAGCACGGAAGGTTTTTACATCACCGTTTTCAAGAGTCACTTTGACATTTAGGACTGGATAAGAAACCTTGGCTCCAGAATCCAGTTGGAGATTGGCAACCAACTGGTCCAACTCAAAATCACGATAATCTGTGTAAAATCCCAAATGCCCTGTATGAACACCTACAAATCGAACCTTGTCTAACTGATTCTCATACTTGTGAAAGGCAGACAAAAGCATCCCGTCGCCACCAATAGAAATAACGATGTCGGGATTGGTATCGTTCAGTATAAAATGTTGTTTCTTGAGTTTTTCCCTCAGCTCATGCAAGACCTTCTGACTTTGTGGCTTTCTATTTGCTATGAGGTCAACTCGTTTACCTGTATTCTTCATCTGTATCGTCACTATTTCCTACACCATCGTTTAGTTTTCTGCTCAATGGATCAAAGAGAGCCTGCGCTTCCTGGATATCATCACGAATCTTACCCATTTCTTCATCCAGTTGATAGGCTATTTTGGCCGTGATTTCCAGTCTTTTCCTGATTTCTTCTGGAAAATCGCCCTGATATTTATAATTGAGCGAGTGTTCAATCGTAGCCCAGAAATTCATGGCTAAAGTCCGTATTTGAATTTCCGCCAAAATCGTCTTCGCTCCGTTGATCGTATCAACCGTGTACTCGACAACCACGTGATAAGAACGATAGCCCGAAGCCTTACGATGAGTGATATAGTCTCGTTCCTGAACGACTCTCATATCTTGACGTTTACGTAGAATCTCAACTACTTCTTTAACGTCATCAACAAACTGAACCATGACACGTAAACCAGCAATGTCTTGCAGATCATGTTCTAGACTTGCATAGGTAATTCCTCGACGAGCCATCTTTTCTTTGATACTTTCAATCGGTTTTACCCGACCCGTTACAAACTCAATCGGAGAATGCTTGTTTTGCTTACGATACTGTTTGCGAATTCCTCGAAGTTTAATCTTCAATTCACCAACAGCCTGAATGTAAGGATCTAAAAATTCTTCCCATTCTATGGTCATACTTTCTCCCTTGTAATGTTTGATTGCTCCGTCGAAAATCTTTGATTTTTTCAGTACATTCGTATACAATAAATACATTGTCCATTATACCATAAATCGCTTTCAAAGATATAGAAAAGGTTGAAAAAATGAAACATTTAGAAATAGAATTGAAAACACTTCTGAAAAAAGAGGAATATGATCATCTAAAAAAACAGTTTTCCCATATCCAACCCGTCTTTCAGAAAAACTACTACATTGACACACCAGATTTCCAATTGCGTGAAAAGAGGGTTGCCATGCGCATTCGCACCTTTTCAGATTGGGCAGAATTGACCTTAAAAGTACCTCAAACTGTAGGAAATATGGAATACAACCAGAAACTAACTCTTCCAGAAGCTGAATCGTACCTACAAAAACAAAAACTACCTCCAGGGATCGTTCTAGAGAAACTCGCTAAGATTGGCATCGAAAGCCATGACTGGCTTGTTCTAGGCTGCCTTTCAACTCTGCGTTATGAAATGAAAACTGAGATTGGCTTAATGGCCTTAGATGAAAGTCACTACTTTTCCCAGGCGGACTATGAACTAGAGCTTGAAGTCACTGACCATGAAAAAGGGAAAGCAGATTTTCAGAGATTTTTAGATGAAAATCAGATAACCTATCAGAAAGCTCCATCAAAATTAATTCGTTTTATTAAAAGCATGAAAAAAAGCTGAAATAATCTCCTTTTTTTGGTAAAATAGAAAAGATAAAAATAAAAGAATCTGGCTTTGAAAAACAAAACTTTCTCAGAGAAGATTCGCAAAGTTTACAGAGGACGGTCTATAATGTCAGATAGAAACAACATGAAACTTTTCACCCTAAACTCTAACCATGAAATCGCTCAAAAGATTGCGGATACAGTTGGTGTACCTCTCGGGAAGTTATCCTCTCGACAATTTTCTGACGGCGAAATCCAGGTCAACATTGAAGAAAGTGTCCGTGGTTACGATGTCTACATCATCCAGTCAACCAGCTACCCTGTTAGCAACCACTTGATGGAGTTGTTGATCATGGTTGATGCTTGTGTACGTGCAAGTGCTCATAGTATCAACGTTGTCCTTCCTTACTTTGGTTATGCGCGTCAGGATCGTATCGCTTCTTCTCGTGAACCCCTCACTGCGAAACTGGTTGCCAATATGCTTGTCAAAGCTGGTGTAAGCCGTGTTCTAACGCTGGACCTCCACGCTGTTCAAGTCCAAGGTTTCTTTGATATTCCTGTAGATAATCTTTATACTGTTCCTCTATTTGCTAAGCACTACTGTGATAAAGGACTTCTTGGCTCTGATGTTGTTGTTGTTAGTCCAAAGAACTCTGGTGTTAAACGTGCTCGTAGTTTGGCTGAATACCTTGATGCTCCTATCGCTATCATTGACTACGCCCAAGACGATTCTGATCGTAACGAAGGCTATATCATTGGGGATGTTGAAGGCAAGAAAGCTATCTTGATTGACGACATCCTAAATACTGGTCGTACTTTCTCTGAAGCAGCAAAAATCGTTGAACGCGAAGGGGCAACTGAAATCTATGCGGTATCTAGTCACGGTTTATTTGTTGAAGGTGCAGCAGACCTTCTAGACGCAACTAACATTAAAGAAATCCTTGTAACGGACTCTGTAGCAACCAAAGAAAGAACTCCAGAAAATGTATGTTACATTACTGCTAGCGAATTAATTGGTGATGCTATCGTCCGCATTCACGAAAGAAAACCAGTCAGCCCACTCTTTGCTTACAACAAAAAGAAATAAGGTGATTATTTGATTTATTTGGACAATGCTGCTACGACTCCTATGTCAGCAGTAGCTATTTCTGAAATGACCAAGGTCATGCAAGAAACTCATGGTAATCCTTCTAGTATTCATGGCCATGGTCGGCAGGCTGGCAAACTCTTGCGAGAGGCTCGTCAAGACTTAGCTCACTTACTAGGAACCAAACCTCAACATATCTTTTTTACGTCTGGTGGTACAGAAAGTAACAATACAGCCATTATTGGCTATTGTCTCCGTCATCAAAATCGTGGAAAACATATCATCACGACAGCTATTGAACACCATTCTGTGCTTGAAACTATCGATTATCTGGTTCAACATTTTGGTTTTGAAGCGACCATCATCCAACCAGTAAATCAAGAAATAACTGCTCAGCAAATTCAAGAAGCCTTACGTGACGATACCATTCTCGTTTCCACCATGTATACTAATAATGAAACAGGAAGTCTCTTACCTATCGCTGAGATTGGACGTATTTTAAAAGATCATCCTTCTGCATATCATGTAGATGCTGTTCAAGCTATTGGGAAAATTCCTATCCATCCAGAGGAGTTAGGAATTGATTTCCTCAGTGCTTCTGCCCACAAATTCCATGGGCCAAAAGGAGTTGGCTTTCTTTATGCCTCTTCCGCGGACTTTGATTCCTACCTTCACGGTGGAGACCAAGAACTAAAGAAACGGGCTGGAACAGAAAATCTCGCTGCTATTGTAGGTATGGTCGTTGCTCTCAAAGAGGATTTAAATGACCAAGTTGAGCATTACCAAAAACTAAGCGCACTCAAAGCTACTTTTTTAGAAGAAATTGCTGATTTAGACTACTATCTCAATGAAAGCAACCACCAACTACCTTATGTTGTCAACATTGGCTTTCCTGGTCAAAAAAATGATTTGCTCTTACTACGGTTAGATCTTGAAGGAATTTCAATTTCTACCGGTTCGGCTTGTACTGCTGGTATTGTGCAAACCAGTCATGTGCTTGAAGCTTTTTATGGGCCCGATTCGCCTCGTTTGAAAGAATCTGTCCGTATCAGTCTCTCTCCTCTTAATACCGAAGAAGAACTGAAACAACTCGCACAAACCTTAAAAAATATTATTGGAGATTAATCTAATGGCATTCGAAAAAACCATTAAACTACAAAACTGCCGCTACGACTATACACTTAGCCCAACTGTCAAAAAGTTCACACTGAAAGATAATACTTTCTTTGAAACAAAAGTTGGAAACTTCGAACTGACTCGTTTGCTTGAGAAAGTGCCTAACAGCGGTGAAGGCTTCAACCTAAAAATCATCATCAATAAAGACCTTACAGGTGCTAAACTCAATATCACTGACAAGTCTGGTCTTCGTTTGGTCAATATCTTTAAATCAGAAGACCACCACATTCATCAAGAAAAATTCTACTTCCTCATGGACAGCCTTGTAGAACGCGGTATCTTCACTAAAGAAAAAAGATAATTGACTATGTATCGACTTACCTATCAAGATAACTATCACGTAGAACGTATACTTGAATATAAGGATTACGAAGAGCTCATGTTATCTCTATCTGGCTGTGTGACCCTACCTGATACTCTCCTAATCAGCTCCTTAACGCTGAATGATAAGGTGATTTATCAAGGATTGGTTGGCGATCTCTACCGTTTTCTATCACAAGCTCATTTTTCAGATAAAAACTAAGAAATTTCTTAGTTTTTTCTTGTTTTTGTTGATTTTTTCACAATGTTTCTATAAAATAGAAGAATAGAAAGGTTGTGATTTTGTGAAAGATAAACAGTCTGCTATTCCAAAAGCAACAGCAAAAAGACTCTCTCTTTACTACCGAATTTTCAAGCGATTTCATGCAGAAAAAATCGAACGTGCCAACTCCAAGCAAATTGCAGAGGCTATCGGTATCGATTCTGCGACCGTTCGTCGGGATTTTTCCTATTTTGGTGAACTAGGTCGTCGAGGTTTTGGTTACGATGTCAAAAAATTGATGAATTTTTTTGCTGACCTCCTAAATGATAACTCCATTACAAATGTTATGTTGGTTGGGATTGGAAATATGGGCCATGCCCTTCTCCACTACCGCTTCCATGAGCGTAACAAGATGAAAATTATCATGGCCTTTGACCTAGATGACCATCCAGAAGTTGGAAGCCAGACGCCTGATGGGATTCCAATCTATGGTATCTCTCAGATTAAAGAAAAAATCAAAGAAGCAGATGTCAAAACTGCTATCCTAACAGTTCCAAGTGTTAAATCACAAGAAGTTGCCAATCTTTTGGTTGATGCTGGTATAAAAGGTATTCTCAGCTTTTCCCCTGTTCACCTTCACCTCCCAAAAGATGTTGTCGTTCAGTATGTTGATTTGACAAGCGAACTCCAAACCCTCCTCTATTTTATGCGTAAAGAGGATTAGAAAGCGAAAGCATTTATGAAAAAACCAGTTATTGGGATTACAGGAAATGAAAAAGCTCATCCAGATGATGACATCATGATGAGCTATGCAGCAAAAGGCTTTGTTGAAGGAGTCAAGGACGCTGGCGGAATTCCAATCATCCTACCGATTGGTGATCAAGAAATGGCTGCCTATTACATCAGTATCATTGATAAGCTCATCCTAACGGGTGGGCAAAATGTTGATCCAAAATACTATGGTGAACCAAAGGCTATTGATAGTGATGACTACCATCTTCAAAGAGATATTTTTGAACTAGCACTTATCAAAGAAGCGATTAAGCAAAAGAAACCAATTTTCTCTGTTTGTCGGGGTACTCAACTTTTCAATGTCGCCATGGGAGGCACGCTACACCAAGATATCGAGGATCATTGGCAGGACTGTTCAGCCGAATACACTACCCAACGCCTCGTAACGGAACCTGATACGATTCTCCGAGAAATCTATGGAGAAATCTCTCATATCAACTCCTTCCACCACCAGAGCATTAAAGATCTAGCCTCAAATCTTAAGGTTGTAGCACATGATCCTAAAGATGGAATCATTGAGGCTGTGACAACTACGGACGGCTTTCCTTATCTTGGTGTCCAATGGCATCCAGAATTTCTATTTGAAAATCGCCCCAAAGATAAAACGCTATTTGACTATGTTGTTAATGAACTCTAGGACTTATAAATAGGTTATTAAATCATGAATGAAATTGAAATACCTTCTACTCATGAGATTTTGAGAGATATAGAAGCTAATGTTTTCATATCTTATAAGAAAAAGGAAGCTAATCTTTTCTTATCAAACAATGAAAAAGAAATAAGTGTTTGCTTTCATCTTTCTAATCTCTATAGACTTTTAACAGCGGAAAGTTACCAATCTTTTTCTAAGAATAAAGAGAATTTCGATAAACTATCTCAAAAAGAAAAAGAAAAACAGCTGAAAGAAATGTCTAAAAAGGCAAAACGATTTTGTAAAAAGGCAGATGCCAAACTAAAAAGTAAATTTCGTTCAAGTCTTTACTTTTACAGAGATATTCTCATTCATAAAAAAAGATATTATAAAATCGAAGATTTCAATGCAATTGTCGACTTTATCGTTCAAGAAAATTTACTTGTACCCACGATAAAACCTCTTCCTGTTATCAATATGGCAGAAGTAGATTCCTATGTTTTAAAAGTAATTGAGTAAGATCATGTGCAATCTTAAATCAAATCAGTCTTTTCACGGTAACTAAAGTAATCAGAGTGAGAGACAATCAAATGGTCCAAGAACACAATTCCCATCAGTTCGCAGGCTTCCTTGACTAGTTTAGTGACATGGTTGTCGTTTCGACTAGGAGATACAGCACCGGATGGATGATTGTGAACGAGAATCACAGACGTTGCCATATGCTTCAAAGCATAGTGAAGGATTTCCCTTGGTTCTGCAATACTGCGTGTCGCAGAGCCGATAAAAATAGTTTGCTGATGAATGATTTGATTTTGAGTATTGAGATAGAGCGCCACTAGGTGCTCTTGTTTTTTATCGCCAAGTTCCTGTTGCATTTTCTTGGCTAGCTTTTGACTACTGAGAATACTTTCCATCTCAAGGGTTTCATGTTTGTGAATGCGATGTCCCAGTTCAATCACTGCTTGTAGTTCAATGGCCTTAATCCGTCCAATACCAGACAGACTCTGCAATTCCTGCAGGGTCATTTTTTTCAAATCAGTTAGACTAGTCAAACTGTTTAAGACTTTTTGGGCAATTTCAAAGACATTGGCCTGACGTGTTCCTGTTCTGAGCAGAATAGCTAGCAATTCTTGATTGCTTAGAGCCTCTACTCCTTCTTTAACTAGTCTTTCTCTAGGCAAGAGTGAATCTTCTTGGAATGAAATACTGTACATAAAAATCCTCCTCACTTTATTATTCGTGAGAAGGATGGAAAATTAGATTTTTTTCTCAATTGGAGCTACACTGGCTAAGAGTTTTTTCAGCCCCACTTCTGGGAAATTGATTTTCAACTCCTGAGTATCACCGCTACCAGAGACTTCCAGAACAGTTCCCTCTCCCCACTTCTTGTGGAGAGCAATATCCCCAATAGACCAGTTGGTATCGCTTGAATCTTTTTTATTTCCGGCTGCTAACTGTCCAAACGGAAGACCACTTGACTGGATAGAGCTTGGTGCAGCATTCCGTTTCCGTTCTTGAAGGGCCTGAGCTAGGCTCATACCTTGACCAAAGGCCACTCCACCACTGCTATAAGATGCCTTAAAGCTAGTATTCGCCGGACGAGCCAAACCTTGATACTCAAGCAAGTCCGAACTGATTTCATTAATAAAACGGGTCGGACGATTGTAGTTGGTACGCCCAAAAAGCAAGCGCGAATTTGCATTTGTCAGATAGAGGATCTTTTCTGCGCGTGTGATACCGACATAGGCCAAACGGCGTTCCTCTTCCAGCTCATCCGGATCTTCAGAGGCGCGATTGAGGGGAAAGACATTTTCCTCCATCCCGATGATAAAGACAACCGGAAACTCTAGTCCTTTCGCTGCGTGCAAGGTCATCAAGGTTACTTCTGATGTCTCCTCACTGCCCGAATCCGTGTCTGCAATCAAAGCCAAGTCATTCAAGAATCGACTGAGTTTGTCCAAACCTGTTTCCTCTTCTTGACTATCAGGATTGTCGTCAAAATTCTTAGTAACAGATAGGAACTCTTCGATATTCTCAACCCGAGACTTGCTTTCCAAGGTAGCTTGGGTATTAAGAAACTCGACATAACCTGTTTTTTCAAGAACTGCTTCAACCAACTCTGTGATGCTTAATTGGTCCAATTGCTCCCGTAAATCCAGTATCATATTGGCAAAATCCCAGATAGACTGGGCTGCTTTTCCTTTGATGCCAGATAACATGATATTGGCCGAAGCATCCAACATAGACATCTCTTGTATGCTAGCAAAGTCACGGATTTTCTCAACAGTTCCTGGTCCAATTCCACGTTTTGGTTCGTTGATAATGCGCTCAAAACTGATATTATCACTCAGATTAGCAATGAGATTGAGGTAGGCAATAATATCACGAATTTCTTTACGGCTGTAGAACTTGGTCCCTCCAACCATAGTATAAGGAATATTGGACTTGAGGAGAGCCTCCTCAATAGTACGAGATTGCGCATTAGTCCGATAAAGCACTGCAAAGTCTTTGTGAAGAAAGTTTTGGCTACGACCAAGTTCATCAATGGTTTTGGATACAAAAACAGCCTCATCTTGTTCGTCATTTGCACGATAGTAAATAATCTGTTCCCCATCAGCATTCTGGGTCCAGAGATTCTTAGGACGACGATTTTTATTGTTTTTGATGACGTCATTGGCGGCTTGGAGAATAGTTTTGGTTGAACGATAGTTTTCTTCTAACAAGACAACCTTGGCTTTGGGATAGTCTTTCTCAAAATCCAAGATATTTTGCATATCCGCACCGCGCCAACCGTAGATGGACTGGTCCGCATCTCCAACTACACAGATATTTTTAAATCGAGATGCCAAGAGTTTGACCAATTGATACTGGGCATGGTTGGTATCTTGGTACTCATCAACATGAATGTACTGGAACTTCTGCTGATAGTAGGTCAAAACATCAGGATTCTGATCAAAGAGACGCAAAGTCAACATGATCAAATCATCAAAGTCAACGGATTCAGACTGACGAAGCTCTTTTTGATAGGCTGTATAACACTGGGCCACGATTTGTGTGTACATATCGCCAGCTTGGGCAGCATAAGCCACATCATCAATCAAGTCATTCTTAGCATTGGAAATAGTCCCCAAAATTGTTCGTTCATTCCATTTTTTAGGGTCCAAGTTTAATTGCTTGAGGATTCGTTTCATGAGGGTACGCTGTTCACCAGGATCTACAATAGTGAAATTACGATTGTAGCCGATATGATCCGCATCCCGACGCAGAATACGAACACACATGGAGTGAAAAGTCGCAATCAGGCAATCCTGGGTTGCTGGATTAAGACCATAAGCACGCTCCTTCATCTCACGTGCTGCCTTATTGGTAAAGGTAATGGCCAAGATATTCCAAGGATTGACCATCTTTTCATCAATCAAGTAGGCGATTCTGTGAGTTAAAACACGAGTCTTCCCAGAACCAGCCCCCGCCATGATTAACAAGGGGCCTTCTGTCGTTTGCACCGCCTCAGCTTGACGGTCATTCATTCCATTCAATAATGCGTTCATTTTCTCTTCCTTATTCTTGAAGTCAATGTTTCTATTATATCAAAAATCAGGGAAAATATCTTTACATAGACCGGTTGCGTGTAGTAAACAACTCTCTCATAAACTGAAGACAACTACTTATATCTAGATAAAAAAATGAGCTTGGATATTATTCCCAAACTCATTTTAATTCATTTAAACTATTAGAACAATCCTAGAACGGTTCCATCACTTTCAACATCCATATTAAGAGCGGCTGGTCGTTTTGGAAGACCAGGCATAGTCATAACATCACCTGTTAAGGCAACGATGAAGCCTGCACCTAATTTTGGTACCAATTCACGAATGGTAATTTCAAAGTTTTCTGGGGCTCCAAGTGCATTTGGATTATCAGAGAAACTGTACTGAGTTTTAGCCATACAGATTGGCAATTTGTCCCAACCATTTTGAACGATTTGGGCAATTTGCGTTTGAGCTTTCTTCTCAAAGTTCACTTTGCTACCACGGTAGATTTCAGTAACAATCTTTTCAATCTTTTCTTGAACAGAAAGATCATTGTCATACAAACGTTTATAGTTAGCTGGATTTTCAGAGATAGTCTTAACAACCGTTTCAGCAAGCGCTACTCCTCCTTCTGCGCCATTAGCCCAGACACTAGCCAACTCTACTGGAACATCGATTGAAGCACAAAGTTCTTTCAAGGCTGCGATTTCAGCTTCTGTATCAGAGACAAATTCGTTAATCGCGACAACTGCAGGTACTCCAAATTTACGGATATTTTCAACGTGGCGTTTTAAGTTAGCAAAACCTGCACGAACTGCTTCTACGTTTTCTTCTGTCAAAGCATCTTTAGCAACGCCACCGTTCATCTTGAGGGCACGAAGGGTTGCGACGATGACTACCGCATCTGGAGAAGTTGGCAAGTTTGGTGTCTTGATATCAAGGAATTTCTCAGCACCGAGGTCTGCACCAAAACCAGCTTCAGTAACAGTATAATCAGCCAAGCGAAGGGCTGTGCTTGTCGCCAAAACAGAGTTACAACCGTGAGCGATATTGGCAAATGGACCACCATGTACAAAGGCTGGTGTACCGTAAATTGTCTGAACAAGGTTTGGTTTAATGGCATCTTTCAAGATTAGAGCCAAAGCACCTTCAACCTGCAAATCACCTACAGAAACAGGTGTACGGTCATAGCGGTATCCAATAACGATATTAGCCAAACGACGTTTCAAATCCTCGATGTCCGTTGCCAAGCACAAAATCGCCATGATTTCAGAAGCAACTGTAATATCAAAACCATCCTCACGTGGAATACCATTTAGAGGACCGCCAAGACCAACGGTCACATGGCGAAGAGCACGGTCGTTCAAGTCCACAACACGCTTCCAAATAATACGACGTTGGTCAATTCCCAGCTCATTTCCTTGGTGCAAGTGGTTGTCAATCAAGGCAGAAAGCGCATTGTTGGCAGTTGTAATGGCATGCATATCCCCAGTAAAGTGAAGGTTGATGTCTTCCATTGGCAGAACTTGAGCGTAACCACCGCCTGCAGCACCACCCTTGATCCCCATGACTGGACCAAGAGATGGTTCACGAATAGCAATCATCGTTTTCTTGCCAATTTTATTCAAGGCATCCGCCAGACCAATGGTAATGGTTGACTTTCCTTCACCCGCTGGTGTTGGGTTAATTGCAGTAACCAAGATCAATTTACCAACTGGATTGCTCTCAACTGCACGAATTTTATCAAAACTAAGCTTAGCCTTGTACTTTCCGTACAACTCCAAATCATCGTAAGAAATCCCAAGTTTCTCCACAACATCCACAATTGGCTTCAACTCAATATTTTGTGCGATTTCAATATCTGTTTTCATAGCAAACTCCTCTAACCTCTAATATGATAACTCATTATAACACAAAAAAAAGTTTTTTCACATACAAAAAGCTTAGTAAAGTTTATAAACATCAAGTTTTAAGGCCTATTTTAGTCATCTTTTTTACTTTTTATAAGTTTTTATAGCCAAAAACTATAATCAGGCTGGAAAATTAGATAAAATAACAAGCGCTTTCTTTTGATTCTATTTTATTTTTTGGTACAATAGTCCTATGAAAATTTTAGTTACATCGGGCGGTACGAGTGAAGCTATTGATAGTGTCCGCTCTATTACTAACCATTCTACAGGTCGCTTGGGGAAAATCATCACGGAGACCTTGCTGGCGGCAGGGCATGAAGTTTGTTTGATAACAACAAAACGAGCTCTGAAGCCTGAACCTCATCCCCATCTAACCATTCTAGAAATCAAAAATACGAATGATCTTCTTTTAGAGATGAAAGAGTGTGTTCAAGATTCTCAGGTCTTGATTCATTCGATGGCAGTTTCTGACTACACTCCTGTTTATATGACGGGACTAGATGAAGTTAAGACGAGTTCTAAACTGGAAGAATTATTAGACAAGCAAAACAAAGAAGCTAAGATTTCTTCAACTGATGAGGTTCAGGTTTTATTCCTGAAAAAAACACCCAAAATCATATCTCTAATCAAAGAATGGAATCCAGCTATTCATCTGATTGGGTTCAAACTATTGGTTGATGTTACTGAGGATCATCTTATTGAAGTTGCTAGACAGAGTCTTGTCAAGAACCAGGCTGACTTAATAATCGCAAATGACCTGACTCAAATTTCAGCCAATCAGCATCGCGCAATCTTTGTTGAGAATGATCATCTTCAAACCGTTCAAACCAAAGAGGAAATAGCAAACCTCCTGCTTGAAAAAATTCAAGCATACGATTCATAGAAAGGAAAGCCATGGCAAATATTCTCATCGCAGTGACAGGTTCCATTGCCTCCTATAAAGCAGCTGATTTAGTCAGTTCTTTGAAAAAACAAGGCCATCAGGTCACTGTCTTAATGACTGAGGCAGCGAGAGAGTTTATCCAACCGTTGACACTACAAGTCCTCTCTCAAAATCCTGTCCACCTTGATGTCATGCAGGAACCCGCTCCTGATCAAGTCAATCATATCGAACTAGGCAAAAGGACTGACCTTTTTATTGTAGCCCCAGCTACTGCTAATACCATCGCAAAGTTAGCCCATGGATTTGCGGACAACATGGTGACAAGTACAGCACTTGCCCTGCCAGACCACGTCAAAAAGTTAGTCGCGCCAGCCATGAATACAAAGATGTATGACCATCCGGCAACCCAGGCTAATCTAAAAACATTAGAGACCTATGGTTATCAGATCATCTCTCCAAAAGAATCTCTACTAGCCTGTGGCGATCACGGCAAAGGCGCCCTAGCTGACCTGAATACTATATTAGAAAGAATAAAGGAAACCCTCGATGAACAAACGCTCTAACATTGCCCCAATTGCTATCTTTTTTGCAGTTATGCTCGTTATCCACTTTTTGAGCTCTCTCCTATTTAATCTTTTCCCATTTCCAATTAAACCAACTATCGTTCATATTCCAGTAATCATTGCTAGTATCATTTACGGCCCACGAGTTGGTGTTACACTTGGTTTCTTGATGGGACTGCTAAGCTTAACGGTAAACACGATTACCATCCTTCCAACCAGCTACCTCTTCTCACCATTCGTACCGAACGGAAATATCTATTCTGCGATTATCGCTATTGTCCCTCGCGTTTTGATTGGGCTGACACCTTATCTAGTTTATAAATTATTAAAAAACAGAACGGGTCTCATCTTTGCTGGTGCCCTCGGTTCCCTTACCAACACCGTCTTTGTCCTTGGGGGAATCTTCTTCCTTTTTGGAAATGTCTTCGACGGCAATATCCAAAAACTCCTAGCAACAGTTATTTCTACAAACTCAATTGCCGAGCTTGTCATCTCTGCCGTTCTAACAGTAGCAATTGTTCCCCGTCTCGAAACCTTGAAGAAATAAAAAAACAACTCCACTTTCATCCTGAAGGTGGAGTTTAGCTTTTAAAACATGAGAAACATCAATAGAATGTGAAATCCAAAGCGCAGGAGCTGATGTGAAAGAGGGGTAGGTTGCTGACTTTTCTGGCTATCCAAGTATAAGGTTAGTGATAGTAAAACCAAACCAAATGTAATCACCAATCTGACGAAATGGGCAATTTCTAGTATTGCGGCCATCAAAAGAAAACCTAGTAAAGGTAGGCTAAAAAGTGAAATAGCCAGACTACTTGCTAATAGAGAGAGAAAGGAAAGGACCAATAAACTATAAACTAGGAAACGAGTCCAACCTGAGACTACTTTCCCTTCTTTCTCCTGTTTTGACATCATCACGATTACCACAACTAGGTAAACAACAAGTATCATCACATTTTCTCCTAAATCAAAAATTCTTTACCACATTTTAACCAAATTTGTCTTAAAAATCAATATTGAATCTTGACTTGGCTGACTATTTATTGTACTATACTTATGTATATACAGATAAATGGAGGTTCTTATGGATATACGAAAAAAAACGCAGTTTATGACCATGACTGCCCTACTCACTGCAATAGCGATTTTGATTCCAATCATTATGCCTTTTAAAATCGTTATCCCACCGGCTTCTTACACCTTGGGAAGTCATATCCCCATCTTTATCGCCATGTTTCTTTCGCCTTTGATGGCTGCTTTTGTGATTATTGCTTCTAGTCTTGGTTTTCTGATGGCAGGCTATCCGCCTGTTATTGTACTTCGTGCCTTCTCTCACATTGTTTTTGGTACTTTGGGGGCTTTGTACTTAAAAAAATTCCCTGAAACCTTGGATAAACCAAAGGCGTCTTGGATTTTTAACTTTGTTTTGGGTGTTGTTCATGCTATCGCTGAAGTAATAGCTTGTATCATCTTTTATGCTACTTCAGGGACAAATGTTGAAAATATGTTTTATGTTCTCTTTGTACTAGTTGGTTTTGGCACAATCGTCCATAGTATGGTAGACTATACATTAGCACTAGCTGTCTATAAAGTGCTTCGAAAACGTCGCTAAAAGGAAAAACTATGACAAAGGATCGCAAACAAGCTCTTCTCAAACTGTTAAAAGAGGCGCCAAAAGCTCTCAATGGTCAAACCTTGGCTGAACACTTCCATGTTACGCGCCAGGTCATTGTACAGGACATCGCTATTCTCCGAGCAGATGGAGCTCCTATCCTATCCACCAATCGTGGTTATATCTACAAAGAAAATGATGCCAGCCCCTACGTTCACAAACTCTTTAAAGTGAAACATGAACTGGAAGAAATCGGTCAGGAACTACTAGCCATTGTAGATAACGGCGGACGCGTTCAGAATACCTTGATTGACCATCCTGTTTATGGCGAAATTGAAACCCTACTCAAACTCACTTGCCGTCGAGATGTCCAGCACTTTCTAGAACAAGTCGAGAATTCAGACTTTAGACCCCTTTCTGAATTGACAGACGGCATCCATTACCACCTTGTTGAAGCCGAGACACAACAAGACCTCCACTATATCGAGGAGGCCTTGGATCAGTTAGGTTATTTAGTAAAAGACTAGAAAATTTCTTTCTCCCAGCCGTCCTCTGTACGGTGGCGATAGAAGAACTCAGACTTGTCAGGTGCTTCCATCATTTCCATCAGAGGCAACATATCATAGGCCAGATCCAAGTTTGGAATCTGGTCTTTTTGCACCCAAGATACTTCTCCTTCATCTGAAGATTGGAGATTCCCAGTAAACTCTGTCGCCTTATAACAAAAAACGATGTAACGCCCACCTGTATCTAAGGGCCAGTTTTTAATGCCGACTAGTTGTGGATTCTGAATGGTTAGACCTGTTTCTTCATAAATCTCACGAATGACAGACTCGGCAAAGGCCTCGCCATTCTCAACATGTCCTCCTGGAAAGGCATAGCCAGACCAGCGATTGTTTTCGGGTGAACGATACTGCATCACCACGCGCTGGGTTTCGAGGTCTTCAATCAGACAGATATTGGTTAAAATAGTTGCTTGGGAACGTGACATGGATTCACTCACTTTCTATTTGTTATTATTCATCTCGATATTTTACTTCTGACTTCATGATAAAGGGATTGATCAATTCATGATGGTCATAAGTAGTACGGGCCAAAAAACCTCTAGCAATGATGATTTCCTTATCTTCTATGCGATAGTCTATATTGATAGGGACGGCTGGATCCGAGATAACTGATAAAACAAAGAATGCTGCAAACCAAAGGTAAAATGTCACCAATCCACTAAATATTTGAAAAATAAGGTGATACCATTTAGCATCTCTTGTCCTATAAAAGATTCTCCAAGGATGGATTAGGAAGGTCAAACAAAGAATGAAAAACCAACTATTCCACAAAATCGGCGTAAAAGATAGTCCAAAAACCAGCAACACCAAATGAAGAACCACAAAGGTCAGCAAAGCCAAATAAAGTGTCTTAAACGAAATTAACTTAGTTAGATTTTCTTTTGTCATAATTTTTCCTCTTTTTATCATTATATTTCAAAATCACCATCAATATCGCTGGAATGATGAAAAAGATTAGATAGGTAGCAATTGGAAGCCAGATGTAGCGATAATCAACAGATAATAAGGAAGGAATTTTTTTAACATTTCTCCCTTTCACCCCAACAAGTAAGTGGAGGAGAAAAATAGGTCCATTTATGTATAGAAAAGCTTTTAAAAATCCTTGTACTGAAGCCTTATTGATAAAACCATCTCTAAAAATACCTTGATAGAGTGTGTGCACCAAAAAGACAAAATTCATAATAATTGGCAAGACATAGGACATTTCTTGATATGGTTTCGGGATAAGTGACGTCCCGAACAACACATACATGATACCAAAAATAGATAATAATATTATACCACCATCCATAAAAGAAGCAATCTTTGAATGTCTTTCCAGCCACAATTGGACGTTAGCTATCAAAGAATACTTTTTCTGGATTTTTCTCATTTTTCTGTCCTGTTGTTTGACCTTCTTTTTTCTCTTAATCTTTCGTTCCATTTACGCCTCCTTCTTCTCTTTTCTATCCGTATAATCAAAAGCAGAATGCCCAGCCCCAAGAAAAAGAAAAAGAGATAACTTACAATAGGGACCCAGACATATGCTGGATCCATAGAAATTATGGGAGGGAAATTCGTTTTCTTACGACGTCCTAGCCAATTCAGACCTACCAAGAGATGAAGGGGAAAAAGAAGACCATTAAACCCAATAAATCCCCATGAAAAGTAACGCCATTTCTGAAGTTTATCACTACTAAAACGAAAGACAAGGATATAAGTTGATAAGATCAGAAGGATAAGATTGAAGCTTAAGGGGGAAAGATAGTTCATGTTCGGTAATGGATAACTAATGTAAGAGGCGGCAAGAAATGATACAAACATAGATCCAAATAATACACTCGTATCCAAAAGTTGACCAATCCTTCTGTGCCTTTCCAGCCAAAGAAAAATCCTCTTAGTCCAAGAAGACTTTTCGTTTGTCTTGTACTTCATTTGTCTACTCATCTTCATTTTCATCTACTCCTTTTTTTGAACCTTTAGAGAGAAAGAAGATTGCCAGAGTTAACATCAAGACTAGAAGATAGACGACAATAGGAAACCAGATATAGGATGACTCCAGTGAAAACAAAGGTGACAGAACGACTCTTGCTCTTTTTCTCACGCCAATCAGTTGAAAAATGAAGCTAAGGATATTGATATAAATAAAGGGTTCACAAAATCTTTTAAGGGTCCTTTCTTTTTTAGTTTTCACTGACAAAAAGAGAGCATAGAACCTATTACCCAAGATAAAAAAATTCAGTTGCAAGGGAAATAAGAGTTCTCTGTACCGAAAATCAGCTGGAAGGCTTTTGTTTTGTGATGTTGTAAATTCTATAACTAGGAACAAGAAGATATAAAAGACAATATCAAGCATAAATTTGAAAAATCGATGCCCTTGTAACCAAAAACGAACAGAATCTAAGCCTGATGATTTCTTATAATTCTTCTCTTTTAATTTCATAACAACTTCTCTCTATTCAAAAATATATTCTAAAACGTAATCATTTGTTGATTTTGCAATCTGAAAACAAATCACAACTGTCCTTGCATTTAACTCTCAAATTCTGATGATTTCTTATATACCATTCTAATTTCAGTGATCGGTTTTCCAAGTTCAAGTATTTTTTCTTGACCATCAAGAGTAAAACCCATTTTTTGATAAAACGCAATGGCTCGCTTATTCTCTTTTAATACCCATAAGAATATTTCAGAGAACTGTTCAAGAGTCGTCAGAGCTTCCTTCATTAACTTCTGAGCAATACCTTTTCCATAATAGTCTTTTAAAACATATAAGGCAATGATTTCTCCAGCTTGAATAGCCTCATCACGAAAGTTTCCATAACTGATAAAACCAACTACCTTCATGCCATCCATCGCGATCAATGTATTTTCAGGATATTTTTGACTAAAGAATCGACATCTTTCTAATGTCATTGTCTCCTGAAATTCTGCAGGTAAAAGGTCGTCATAAGCCTCTCTCCACGTCTGCCAATGAACGAGGGACTTACCTTCTATCTCTTCAGGAGTTTCCATCTGTTTGATAGTTAGGTTCATTTATTTTACCCCATTCTTCTCTCAAAATACCATATTTAATACTTTCAAAATATTTGCCTTGGTAATAACGAACTTTTGGAATATGAGCTTCTTTTTTCATTCTTAATTTTTCAGCCAATTTCATCATACCAAAATTTCCTGACCAAGTTGTCAAACCAAGATGCTCCAACTCCAAGTAATCCTGAAATGTCCGATCTATCCACTGTAGCATAGCAACTTTTCCAATGCCAGAGTTCCAAAACTTGTTATCATAAATACAAATCCCCAATTCCATCCATCTTGTTTGTTTACATACCTAGTAGCGCGAAACAGTCCCAACTAGTTTATCATCAACAAAAATACCAAGGCGATTTGAGTTGTTTAGAGTAGATTCTGATTTTTGTAGTTTAAATTCTTGAAAATTAGGAAAATGCTGATAATCGTCATAATAGGGAGCATCATACTGCTTCCAAATTGGATTAGATTGTGAATAAGCAATTTCCCACAAAGACACCAAATCTTCTTCAATTAGTTTTCTTAAATAAACCATACTTTTTCCTAATCCAACGCCTTGACTTCCTCAGCAACTTTTTGCAGATATTTTTGTCTTGTAGAATTTGTATTCACCTCACGCCCTAACTCACCCAAAATTGAAACTTTCTTTGTTTTAATACCGCAGTGATTTAGGACAGCATTCTTTAATACTGATATTCCATAACTGTCTGGAATATTGATAGAGCCTGAAAATACTTTGTACCACCATGTTGGTGCCATTGATGTTGCGTAAATACTGGCTGTTTTTCCTTTTAGTAACTTTTTAAACTGCTGACCCCTTAAGTAGTTCCAAATAAAACTTCCTTTATTATTAGCAGAGTACGCAATTCCTAGCGTGAAAACACGATCAATCCACCCCTTCAATAAACTAGGCATACTACTCCACCAAATTGGATAAACGAAAATGAAATGATCTGCCCACTGGATTAATTCCTGAGAGCGAAGTATGAAGGGATCCTCTTCCATCCGTTTTCGATAACCATAACGTAATACAGGATCAAAATCTATCTCATTTAGGTTAATAGATTCAAGCTCATGATGATTTGAGTCAATATTTTCTACAATCGTTTGAAAAATTTCTTGACAGAAACTTCCCTTGTCAGGATGTCCATTAATGACTAAAATTTTAATTCGTTTTCTCCTATCTAATCCAACGCCTTCACTTCCAACATCATGTCACGTATCTGAGCTGCGAGTTCAAAGTCAAGCACTTCGACGGCTTCTTGCATTTGTTTTTCTAGTTTCTTGACAAGTTCTTTGCGCTCTTGTTTGTTGAGGCTATTGATATCGACTTCCTTGTCCTCTTCTTTGGAAACTGCCTTGGTTACGGCGATTAGATCACGGATAAGTTCAGTAAAACTTAAGTTCTCAGTGAAGTGTATATTTTAATGCCTCTTGCTCCTATTTTAATAAGACAATAAAGTTTTAAGTCTGTTTAAGATTTTTAACACTCTTTATTAAAGTAAGAATATACGCCATTAATTTATTTCTAAAATACTCAATCATAGCGCCAGAAAAGAACAGGGCCAGTGTCATAACTAGAATCATAATGACAAAAATGGGAAATTCTTGTTCTTCAACTAAAGTATGGATGGTTGGTATAATTCTTCTAAAAATAAGAGGATGTACATGAAACAGATAGACCCCCAAAGTTAGTGGAGATATTAAAAGAACTAGTCTCTTAAAAGTTAAGGGAATATCTTTAATATTCAAGAAGAGTAAAAATATTGCTATTCCTTGCAGTGTGACCGTAGGAGAAATATAACTTCTCCACTTTTCAAAACCAAGCCAGCACAATATAAAAGTTAAACTAGTTAGAAATAAAATGAATCCACTAACATTACGTATTTGAAAACGACTTTCGTAATTTGATTTTCTAATTATTGCTCCTATAGTGTACAAAAGAATCATCCATAATACACTATATCCACCCCACAAGCCCAGAATATCTTGTTTAAATACTGTAGGTATGACAGAAAAGTATATAAATGCTCCACTAACAATTGGAAGCAATTGTTCGTTCTTCAATGTCAGCACTGCTTGATTCAAAAATGGTGCTATTAAGACTAAACCAAAATAGCAACTCATATACCAATACTGTCCATGACTTATTGGAGTTAAAGCTGAAAACCAATCACTTAAGTTAACAGATGATTTTGAAAAAATAGCAAATACAAAAGTAATTGAAATAGTATAGAAAATAATCTGTACCCAAAAACCAAACATTTTTTTATAACTAAATTGTGAATAAAGACCGACATACCCACTGATTAAAATATAAATATTTACAGCTGGATATGAGAAAGCTTCTAAAAAATTTGCAATAATATAGTAAAGATCTTTTTGACTATCAACTTTCTCCAAAATTCCTCCCATACCCAAAACATGTAAGTTGCAAATCATCAACATAGCGAAAATTCTACAACATTCAATGCCTATGTGTTTAGTTTTTTTTGCTGTCATATTATGTCTTTCTATATATTTCTATTTCTTTATAATTTTTTCAGTTTAACGCCTTCACTTCCAACATCATATCACGAATCTGAGCTGCGAGTTCAAAGTCAAGCACTTCGACGGCTTCTTGCATTTGTTTTTCCAGTTTCTTGACGAGTTCCTTGCGTTCTTGTTTGTTGAGGCTATTGATATCGACTTCCTTGTCCTCTTCTTTGGAAACTGCCTTGGTTACGGCGATTAGATCACGGATTTCTTTCTTTATGGTTTGAGGTACGATACCATGTTCTTCATTATAAGCCATCTGGATTTTACGACGACGGGCTGTTTCATCGATGGCTTTTTGCATAGACTGGGTTATGGTGTCCGCATACATGATGACATGTCCTTCGCTATTACGGGCAGCACGTCCAATGGTCTGGATGAGTCCACGCTCGTTACGGAGGAATCCTTCCTTGTCAGCATCTAGAATAGCAACCAAGCTTACCTCAGGAACGTCAATCCCTTCACGGAGCAGGTTGATTCCGACCAAGACATCAAAGACACCCAAACGTAGGTCACGGATAATCTCCGTTCGTTCCAAGGTCTTAATATCTGAGTGCATGTACTTGACCTTGATGCCCATTTCTTTGAAGTAGTCGGTCAAGTCTTCTGCCATTTTCTTGGTCAAGGTTGTAATAAAGGTTCGTTCATTCTTTTCAACACGGGCATTGATTTCACCTAGGAGGTCATCAATCTGTCCCATAGTTGGACGAACTTCCACTTCTGGGTCTAGAAGCCCTGTTGGACGAATGATTTGCTCAATCACTGTCTCGGTCTGTTCATTTTCATAGTCACCTGGTGTTGCTGAAACGTAAACAATCTGATGAACATGACTCTCAAACTCCTCACGGCGTAAAGGACGATTGTCCAGGGCTGACGGTAAACGAAAACCATAATTAACCAGCATTTCCTTACGTGAACGGTCTCCATTGTACATGCCCTTAATCTGCCCCATGGTCATGTGACTTTCATCAATCATGATTAAGAAATCATCTGGGAAGAAATCAAGAAGCGTATAAGGAGGCTCTCCTTCGCTACGACCATCCATGTGGCGAGAATAGTTCTCAACCCCATTTGTATAGCCCATCTCACGCAGCATTTCGATATCATACTCTGTCCGCTGTTTCAAACGCTGGGCTTCTAGCAGTTTGCCTTCCTTTTCAAAGACAGCTAACTGCTCCTCCAACTCTGCCTGAATCTTGGCAATAGCAACTTCCATGTGGTCGTCATTGGTCACAAAGTGAGTAGCAGGGAAAATCGCCAGATGATCCACTTCTCCCAATACCTGACCCGTCAGAGCCTCAACTTCTCGGATACGGTCAATCTCATCACCGAAAAATTCTACTCGAAAGGCATGCTCATCACGGGAAGCTGGGAAAATCTCCACCACATCCCCTCGAACGCGAAATCTTCCCCGTTGGAAATCAATATCATTGCGTTCAAACTGAATATCAACCAAGTCATTCAAGAGTTTATCACGAGAAATCTCCAGACCTGGACGGAGACTCACCACACTGTCAGCATATTCCTTGGGCGAACCCAAACCATAGATACAAGAGACAGAAGCTACGACGATGACATCGTTACGCTCCAGAAGAGCTGAAGTCGCTGAGTGTCGAAGCTTGTCAATCTCATCATTGACCGAGCTATCCTTCTCAATATAGGTATCGCTCGAAGGGACATAGGCCTCTGGTTGATAATAATCATAGTAGGATACGAAGTACTCGACTGCATTTTCAGGGAAAAATTCCTTGAACTCCCCATAGAGCTGCCCAGCTAGCGTTTTGTTATGGGCAATGACCAAAGTTGGTTTATTAACTTTGGAAATGACCTGACTCATGGTATAGGTCTTCCCTGTACCCGTCGCCCCCATCAAAATTTGGGCCTTCTCTCCACCTTCGATATTGTCAACCAACTGCTCAATCGCTTGGGGTTGATCTCCTGAAGGTTGGTATTTTGATACTAGTTTAAATTTATTATCTGTAATTCTATTAATCATGATTGCCTCATCTGCATTTTTCTATCCTTCTATTTTACCATAAATTTACTTTTCAGACTCTACTCTAGGTTGATAAGAGTGAGTATTTCATGTTACATTTCCTTACATAAAATCCATAAAATTTGCCTTTTCATTCATTTTCTGATATAATGGGAAAATATTCGGAAAAGGAGACTAAAAATGAAGAAAAAAATACTAGCATGTTTGCTCATTTTATTTCCCATTTTCTCACTAGGTATGGCAAAAGCTGATACTGTTAAGATTGTGTCTGATACAGCTTACGCACCTTTTGAGTTTAAAGATTCAGATCAAACCTATAAAGGGATTGATGTTGATATTATCAATAAAGTCGCAGAAATCAAAGGATGGAACATCCAAATGTCTTATCCTGGCTTTGATGCAGCTGTAAATGCGGTGCAGTCAGGTCAAGCAGATGCTATTATGGCAGGTATGACAAAAACAAAAGAACGTGAAAATGTCTTTACCATGTCTGATACTTATTATGATACAAAAGTTGTCATTGCTACCACAAAGGCAAATAAAATCACCAAATATGAGGAACTTAGCGGCAAAACAGTTGGTGTTAAGAACGGAACTGCCGCTCAACGTTTCCTCGAAAGTATCAAAGATAAATACGGTTTCTCTATTAAAACCTTTGATACTGGTGATTTGATGAATAACAGTCTAAGTGCTGGTGCTGTAAATGCCATCATGGATGATAAACCTGTTATCGAGTATGCGATTAACCAAGGACAAGATCTCAGCATCAATATGGATGGTGAGGCTGTTGGAAGCTTTGCCTTTGGTGTCAAGAAAGGGAGCAAGTATGAACACTTGGTTACCGAGTTTAACGAAGCCCTAGCACAAATGAAGAAGGATGGTAGCTTGGAGCAAATCATCCAAAAGTGGACGGCTTCTAAAACTACGGCAAGCCCAACAATAACTACTGCTGCTGGACAAAAAGCTACTCCTGTGAAAAGCAAGTATATTATTGCCAGCGACTCATCTTTCGCCCCATTCGTCTTTCAAAATTCAAGCAATCAATACACCGGTATTGATATGGATCTTATCAAGGCCATTGCCAAAGATCAAGGTTTTGAAATTGAGATTACCAATCCAGGATTTGATGCAGCCATTAGTGCTGTTCAAGCTGGACAAGCAGATGGTATCATTGCTGGTATGTCTGTAACAGATGCTCGTAAGGAAACCTTCGACTTCTCAGAATCATACTACACAGCAAATACGATTCTCGGTGTGAAAGAATCAAGCACAATTGCTTCTTATGAAGACCTCAAGGATAAAACTGTCGGTGTTAAAAACGGAACTGCTTCTCAAACGTTCCTTACTGAAAATCAAAGCAAATACGGCTATAAGATTAAAACTTTCGCAGATGGCGCTTCTATGTATGACAGTCTGAATACTGGATCTATTGATGCCGTGATGGATGATGAGCCAGTTCTCAAATATTCTATCAGCCAAGGGCAAAAATTGAAAACGCCAATCGCTGGAACTCCAATCGGTGAAACAGCCTTTGCGGTTAAAAAAGGAACAAATCCAGAATTGATCCAGATGTTCAATAATGGACTTGCGAACCTCAAAGCTAACGGTGAATTCCAAAAGATTCTTGACAAGTATCTAGCTAGCGAAACTTCAACTGACTCTACAAGTACAGTTGACGAAACTACTATCTGGGGCTTGCTTCAAAACAACTACAAACAACTCCTTAGTGGACTTGGAATCACTCTTGCTCTAGCTCTTATCTCATTTGCAATTGCCATTGTCATCGGGATTATCTTTGGTATGTTTAGCGTTAGCCCATACAAATCACTTCGTCTGATCTCTGAGATTTTCGTTGACGTTATCCGTGGTATCCCATTGATGATTCTTGCAGCCTTCATCTTCTGGGGTATTCCAAACTTCATCGAGTCCATTACAGGCCAACAAAGTCCAATCAATGACTTTGTAGCTGGTACTATCGCCCTCTCACTCAATGCAGCTGCTTATATCGCTGAAATTGTTCGTGGTGGGATTCAAGCTGTTCCAGTCGGTCAAATGGAGGCCAGCCGCAGTCTTGGTATCTCTTATGGAAAAACCATGCGTAAGATAATCTTGCCACAAGCGACTAAATTGATGTTGCCAAACTTTGTCAACCAATTCGTTATCGCTCTTAAAGATACAACCATCGTCTCTGCTATCGGTTTGGTTGAACTCTTCCAAACTGGTAAGATCATCATCGCCCGTAACTACCAAAGTTTCAAGATGTATGCAATCCTTGCTATCTTCTATCTTGTAATTATCACGCTTTTGACTAGACTAGCGAAACGCTTAGAAAAGAGGATTCGTTAATGGCAAAACTAAAAATTGATGTAAATGATTTGCATAAGTATTATGGAAAAAACGAAGTTTTAAAAGGAATTACAACTAAATTCTATGAAGGAGATGTTGTCTGTATCATCGGTCCTTCCGGTTCTGGTAAATCCACATTCCTCCGTAGCCTTAACCTTCTTGAGGAGGTAACGAGTGGCCACATCACAGTAAATGGTTATGATCTGACTGAAAAATCAACCAATGTCGACCATGTTCGTGAAAACGTGGGAATGGTCTTCCAACATTTCAACCTCTTCCCTCACATGTCCGTCCTAGAAAATATCACTTTTGCACCTATTGAACACAAACGGATGACCAAAGAAGAAGCTGAAAAATTGGGGATGGAGTTGCTTGAAAAGGTAGGACTAGCAGATAAAGCTAATGCCAACCCAGATAGTCTTTCAGGTGGTCAGAAACAGCGTGTAGCTATCGCTCGTGGACTTGCCATGAATCCTGATATCATGCTCTTTGATGAGCCAACTTCAGCTCTGGACCCTGAAATGGTTGGAGATGTACTGAATGTTATGAAGGAATTGGCAGAACAAGGGATGACCATGATTATCGTAACCCATGAGATGGGATTTGCTCGCCAGGTAGCCAACCGTGTTATCTTTACGGCTGATGGTGAATTCCTGGAAGATGGAACTCCAGATCAAATCTTTGACAACCCTCAACACCCTCGTCTAAAAGAGTTCTTGGATAAGGTCTTAAATGTATAAAACAAAACTGTAAGGTTCTCCTTACAGTTTTTTAATTGCGTATTGGATTTTTTGTTTTTTTTGAAAATTATGATAAAATAAAAACTATGATAATGAGGAAATCTCATCCCTAGTCCAACTAGGAAAAAATATAGAAATTAGGTAGCTAGATGTCATCAAAGGTTATTGTTACAATTTTCGGTGCGAGTGGAGATTTAGCTAAACGCAAACTCTACCCTTCCCTTTTCAGACTCTATAAATCAGGCAATCTCTCTGAGCATTTTGCTGTTATCGGAACAGCTCGTAGACCTTGGAGTAAGGAATATTTTGAATCTGTAGTTGTCGAGTCCATCCTTGATTTGGCAGATAGTACCGAGCAAGCCCAAGAATTTGCCAGCCACTTCTACTATCAAAGCCATGATGTGAATGATACGGAACATTACATTGCTTTGCGTCAATTACAAACTGAGCTGAATGAAAAATACCAAGCTGAACACAATAAGCTCTTCTTCTTGTCTATGGCACCTCAGTTCTTTGGAACTATTGCCAAGCATCTCAAATCTGAAAACATTGTTGATGGCAAAGGTTTTGAGCGCTTGATCGTTGAGAAACCATTTGGTACAGACTACGAAACAGCTAGCAAACTCAATGAAGATCTCCTTGCGGCCTTTGATGAGGAGCAAATCTACCGTATCGACCATTACCTAGGTAAAGAGATGATTCAGAGTATCTTTGCTGTTCGTTTTGCCAATATGATCTTTGAGAATGTTTGGAATCGCAAACACATCGATAATGTTCAGATTACCTTTGCAGAGCGCTTGGGTGTAGAAGAACGCGGTGGCTACTATGATCAATCTGGTGCCCTTCGTGATATGGTGCAAAACCATACTCTCCAACTTCTCTCTCTTCTAGCCATGGACAAACCAGCTAGCTTTACAAAGGATGAGATTCGTGCTGAAAAGATAAAGGTCTTTAAAAACCTCTATCATCCAACTGAGGAAGAACTGAAAGAACAGTTTATCCGTGGTCAATATCGCTCTGGTAAAATCGATGGCATGAAATACATTTCCTATCGTAGCGAGCCAAACGTCAATCCTGAATCCACAACAGAAACTTTCGCATCTGGTGCCTTCTTTGTAGACAGCGATCGCTTCCGTGGTGTTCCTTTCTTCTTCCGTACAGGGAAACGTCTGACTGAAAAAGGGACTCATGTCAATATCGTCTTTAAGCAAATGGACTCTATCTTTGGAGAACCATTAGCGCCAAATATCTTGACCATCTATATTCAACCAACTGAAGGCTTCTCTCTCAGCCTAAATGGGAAGCAAGTCGGTGAAGAATTTAACCTAGCACCAAGCTCTCTGGATTACCGTACAGATGCTACTGCTACTGGAGCCTCACCAGACCCATACGAGAAATTAATCTACGATGTTTTGAACAACAACTCAACCAATTTTAGCCACTGGGATGAGGTAAGTGCTTCTTGGAAATTGATTGACCGTATCGAAGAGCTCTGGGCAGAAAACGGAGCTCCACTCTACGATTATAAAGCTGGAAGCATGGGGCCACAAGCTAGCTTTGAATTACTTGAGAAGTATGGAGCTAAATGGACCTGGCAACCAGATATCGCCTATCGTGAAGATGGCCGTTTAGAATAGCAAAAATATCCTGCAAGATTGACTTGCAGGATATTTATTTTGTATTAAATCAAGCCTTCTAAGAGACCTTTCATAAAGTTTTCTGAGTTAAACTCACCGATATCATCGATTTTTTCACCGAAACCAATCAATTTTACAGGGATATTGAGTTCTTCGCGGATAGCCAGAACAACGCCACCTCGGGCAGTTCCGTCAATTTTTGTCAAAACAATTCCAGTCAATGGTGTTATCTTAGAAAATTCCTTAGCTTGTACCAGAGCGTTCTGTCCAGTTGAAGCATCAAGTGCTAAGAAGGTCTCATGTGGCGCCTCTGGAACGACACGCTTGATAATACGGCCAATCTTTTCCAACTCAGCCATAAGGTTGTCCTTGTTTTGCAGACGACCTGCTGTATCAATCATAAGGATATCAATCCCTTCTGCTACGGCACGTTCCATCCCATCAAAGACCACGCTTGCTGGATCAGCCTTTTCAGCTCCCGTCACAACCGGAACATCCACACGTCGACCCCATTCAGCTAGCTGGGCCACTGCACCCGCACGGAAGGTATCTGCCGCAACTAACATGACTTTCTTGCCAGCTTGTTTGTAGCGATGAGCTAATTTCCCGATAGAAGTTGTCTTCCCAACACCGTTGACTCCGACAAAGAGCATGACGGTCAAACCATCTTGGAAATGGATTTGTTCATCGTAGTTGCCATCCTTTTCGTAGAGCTCGACCAATTTCTCGATAATGACACGACGAAGTGCGTCAGGTTTCTTAGCATTTTCGAGTTTGGCTTCATAACGTAGTTCTTCTGTTAAATTTGAAGCGACTTGCACACCGACGTCACTCATGATGAGCAGTTCTTCCAATTCTTCGAAGAATTCTTCATCGACAGAACGGAAGTTGGCAAAGAAGGCATTCAAACGAGCACCGAATCCTGTACGGGTTTTCTTGAGACTGCGGTCATATTTTTCCTGCACGGTTTCTTCAACCTGAGGAAGTTCATCTTCTACTACTTCTGACGCTAGTTCTTCTTCAGTTTCTTGGCTCTCTTCTTCTAAAACTTCTTCCGGCTCTTGGAATTGTTCCAATTCATCAGCTTCTAGCTCAAGATCTTCCTGAGCAGTTTCTTCGACTGCTTCTGGTTCAATAACTTCTTCTGTCAAGATCTGAGGGGTTTCTTCTTGAGCAGGTGTTTCTTCCACTTTGTCTCTTGCTTTCTCTTCCTGAGCAGTTTCTTCGACTGCCGTTTGGTTTTCTTCAACCTCTTCTGACAAATCAAGATTTTCCAGAGCTTCTTTTACAATATCTTCGATTTTCGGCTCTTCTTTTTTTCCGAATAGACGGTCAAATAATCCCATATTTTAGTTCTCCTTTAGCACGTATTCTTCGATAGCCCAGGCAACGGCTTCCTCGTCGTTGGTCATTGGGGTAATCACATTGGCAACTGCCTTAACTGCTGGAACTGCATTTTGCATGGCAACTCCCAGACCTGCCCACTCAATCATGGAAAGGTCATTGGCCTCGTCACCACAAGCCATGACTTGACTTTGGTCGATTCCCAAGTGTTTAATTAATTTCGCTAAACCTGTTGCCTTGTGGACATTTTTCGGCGACCATTCCAATAAGAGTTCACGCGATTTGAAGATTTCGTATTGGTCAAACAATTCTGGAGAAATCTGTTGAATCGCTGCATCCAAAGGTTCTTGGGCAAAGGCAGTCACACATTTATTATACGTCATCTGACTAGATAGATCCTCAAAAGCGACAGGTACGAAAGTCAAGGCTGGGTTGAACTTCGCATAGAGACTTTCTTGGTCCGACTGGATTTGATAGACTGTTCCTTCTGAAATAGCATCTAACGGAAGTCCGAGTTTTTCAGTTTCCTCGTACAAACGTGCCACATCGTCGATTGAAAAGACGGTTTTATCGAGAATCTCTCCAGTATTTTTCTGTACCAGACCACCATTAAAGGTGATGGTGTACTCGTCCTCCTGACCATCAGTCCCTAGCTCATGGAGAAAGAAATCCATAGCCTTCAAAGGACGACCTGTTGTCAGAACGACCTTGATGCCACGATCACGCGCAGCTTTGAGAACCTCCTTGGTACGATCTGTTAGCTTTTTATCTGTTGTCAGCAAGGTGCCATCCAAGTCCAATGCAATCAATTTAATATCTGCCATTATAAGCCCTCCATATAAGCTATCACTGATTGGTCCTTATGGTGGCCAATCACTGCTTCTGCTAATTCTAAAATCTCTGGTCGCGCATTTTCAGGAGCGATTGGGTGTCCAACAACCTGCATCATATGAAGGTCATTGAGATTATCTCCAAACGCCATAACCTGATCCATTGTTAGACCAAGTTTTTTTGCCAGCTCAACAATAGCCACACCCTTATCAACATAGTCCAAGACAATATCGATGGATTCAAAACCTGTGGTCATGGCTTTCACACCAGGAACATTTTCGTTGACCCAGGCCTCACCAGCTTCTATCGTTTCTTCTGTGAAGTTAGTAGTGAATTTAAAAATCTCATCTGTGATATCTTCCAAACTCGCTACTTTTTGAATGTTTTCATTGTAGTGACTACTTAACTTTAGATAGGTCTCATCGACTGTATCCAATACATAACAAGCTTTTTTCCCCGTCAGCAACATTTTTCTTTCATCAAAATAGGGTGATTTCTTTAAAGCTTCAAAAGTGCTCAAGTAAAAATCCCGAGACATAGTAGCCTCATACATATCCTCACCATGAAACTCAACATAGCTCCCATTTTCAGCTATAAAAATCACTTCATCACACACATCCGCAAACAACTTTTTCAGGGACAAGATACCGCGACCTGAAGCCACTGCAAAATAAATCCCCTTTTCCTTGTAGGAAACAAGTACGTTTTTAAGGCGTTCCATATCAAACCGACCCTCTCCATCTAGAAAGGTTCCATCCATATCGGTTGCTACAAGTTTAATCATAAAATCCTTCATACTCCAATTGATAAATCTATCTTCTATTATACCATAGATAAGTTTAAAAAGTTCCAGTACAGCAGGAAAGCACTACTTTTTCGGAGAAACTTCAAAGGGCCTAAAAATTAGAATTGTAAAACTTTTTTCAGATAGTTTAAAAAGTTTGTATTCCCCTACCCTTTTCTCTATAATGGAGAGAAAGGAGATGACTATGACAGAAATAAAACATGAAATTGATGCTAACTTTGCAGGACGACTCAATATCCTACGCGCAGGTGTTCTGGGCGCCAATGATGGAATTATTTCCATCGCTGGAGTCGTTATCGGCGTTGCCAGTGCGACAAGCAATATCTGGATTATCTTTTTATCAGGTTTAGCGGCTATCCTCGCTGGTGCTTTCTCTATGGCCGGTGGCGAATATGTCTCTGTATCCACTCAGAAAGACACGGAAGAAGCCGCTGTTGCTAGAGAACAGTTGCTCTTGGATAAGGATATCGAATCTGCAAAACAATCCCTCTATGCTGCCTACCTTCAAAACGGTGAGTGTGAAACGTCAGCCCAACTCTTGACCAACAAGGCCTTTTTAAAAAATCCACTCAAAGCCTTGGTCGAAGAAAAGTATGGAATCGAGTATGAAGAGTTTACCAACCCTTGGCATGCTGCTATCTCTAGCTTTATTGCCTTTGTACTGGGAAGCCTTCCTCCTATGCTTTCAATCACCGTCTTTCCAAGTGACTATCGTATTCCTGCTACTGTTTTTATTGTGGCCCTTTCCCTTCTCGTCACCGGCTATACCAGTGCTAAACTAGGCAAGGCACCTACGAAAACTGCCATGA
Source organism: Streptococcus sp. HMSC066F01 (assembly GCF_001837335.1). GTDB lineage: Bacteria > Bacillota > Bacilli > Lactobacillales > Streptococcaceae > Streptococcus > Streptococcus oralis_S. Next base: position 174,799 of record NZ_KV832119.1, on the reverse strand, counting down.
TCCGCAACCTCTGTATCGGACTTCTCACCATGGGTGTAACCTTCCTCTTGGGACAACTCTTTAGCATTTAAGATAAAAGAAATACCTCGACAAGCATCGAGGTATCTTTTTTACATTTGCACAATCTTGCGATAGCTTCTTGAGGTAATCATAAAGATTAAGACATAGACGATGAGGAAGATAGCACAGATGGACAGAGTGACTGTCAACATCATGGTCGCATCTAGGACCCCAATGACTTTTAGGATGAGACTAAGCATATGATAGGCAAAGGCAAGGTGTAGGAAGGCAAAGAGCAATGGGAGGAAGAAAACAGTTAGGACCTGTTTATTAATGGTTTGCTTGATTTGCTTTTGATCGAGACCGACCTTTTGCAAAATGATAAAGCGTTCACGGTCTTCATAGCCTTCAGAGATTTGTTTGTAGTAGATGACGAGAACTGTTCCCACCATAAAGATGATGGAGAGGAAGATACCGATAAAGAAGGTCCCACCAAAGAAAGCACTCATCTGCGCACTACTATCAGCCAGATTGCTTCCGTAAATAAAGCTTCCTTCTTTGCTTGATTCTCTATTAAAATCATCAAGGAATTTTGAATAGTCATCTGCAAGTTTGAGTTGCTCTTCCTCACTAGCTGTTACATTCATACCACCATAGTATTGATTAAAAATGGAAGAATTAGGATGCTGGTCAAGAAAGGCTTTCAAGTCAGGAACAACCAGATAGTTATAGTCCGAAGTTAGAATATTGTACTGATTTGGGACATGTTCAAGAATAAAATCTTTTTTGATTTCTTCCTTTATTGTATAGGTCTGGTCATTTAGAGTCAGTTCTTTCTGTCCTTGAAGTTCTTTGTTCTTAGTAAACAATCCAACTTCCTTTCCTGAAAGTGCAAGTTTTTGGCCCGTCATATTCTCATAGTCTTTTTGGTCAAAGACCATAAAAATAGTTTTCGGTTGAACACGATTTTGACCTTTCTCAAAGATTGTCAATTTCGTACCTTCTTGGTTTGCTACACCAAAGCTACTGTATGTAAGGACTTCTTTCTTTGTGACAGTCAATCCTTTATCGCTAGCATACTGGTCTAGGAGTTTATTTATGTCTTCTTTTTCAACATTCTGCCCTGTAATTCCAAAATCATGTGGATTCATGACTTTCTTGAAAGTTTCAGAGCCTTTAAAGATACTCGTTGCAGCAGACATAGTCACCAAGACCATGGTTGAGAGAATAGCAATCGTCGCTAGACCAACAGCATTTTTCTTCATACGAAAAATGAGATTGGATACGGAAATCATGTTGTTAGGTTGGTAATAGTAACGCTTGTTTTTCTTCAAGATTTGTAGGAAAACTGTGATTCCTGCATTGAAGAGAAGATAAGTTCCCAAAATTACCAACAAGACTGCTACAAAGAAAATCAGAACAGCAGAAAGTGGATTTTCAACTGTTACTGCTAGGTAGTAGCCAGCTCCCATACTAATCAAACCTAGTATAGTTTGAAGACCTAAGAAACGTCCTTTTTTCTCACCACTGGCTTTTTCACGAGAGAGTTGAAGGGCATTCATGCGTGCGATGCGAAAGGCATTGATAAAAATTAGACCTAGGAAGATAGCTCCAAAGACGATGAGAACTAGGATGAAGACAATTGGTTGGAAAGTCGAAACGAGCTCCACTTTCATTTTCATCAGCTTCAGAAGAAGGGCAAAGATTAGCTTATCAAAGAGAGCTCCTAGACCGAGACCAGCTGTCAAGGTTAAGGAACCAAAAATAAGAAGCTCCTTAAAAACCATACTGATCAAATGGCGCTTTTCAAGCCCCAGCATACCATATACACCCAGCTCCTTGGAGCGGTTCTTCATGACAAAACTATTGGCATAAAGTACAATAATTCCAGAAGCGATGGTAACAACTACCATACCGAGAGCAAGGGTCATAGAGATAGTTTCTCCCCCTCGAATCTTACCAATGTTAGGATTAAGTGACAGTGAGTAAAAGAGATAGGTGATGGTCACAGCTAAGAGAACTGCTAAAGCAAAGGGATAGTAGAGTTTGCGGTTTTTGATTAAGTTCGAAACCGCTAACTTATTGGTCAATCGAAACATACTAATTCACCTCACTTGCCATGACAGTCAAGGTATCAGAGATTTCCTGGAACATCTGACGTTCTGTCTTGTCTCCACGGTAGATTTGATTGTAAAGAATTCCGTCCTTGATAAAGAGAACGCGCTTGGCCCTGCTGGCTGCTGCCGTTGAGTGAGTTACCATGAGAATGGTTTGGCCACGTTCATTGATTTCATCAAAAACATCCAGAAGAGCTGCAGATGACTTGGAGTCAAGAGCTCCTGTTGGCTCATCCGCAAGAAGAATTTCAGGTTCAGTGATGATGGCGCGTGCTACTGCTACCCGCTGTTTTTGACCACCAGAGATCTCGTAAGGGTACTTCTCTTGCAATTGGTTGATGCCCAAATTTTCAGCAGTCACTACCAATTTCTTCATCATCTCTGTGATAGGTTTTCGTGATAACACTAACGGAAGCAATATATTGTCCTTAACAGACAAGGTATCTAGCAAGTTAAAATCTTGGAAGACAAATCCCAACTTCTCACGACGGAAACTCGAAGCTTGTGAATTTTTAATAGTGGCTGTGTCGGTTCCGTTGAGGTAAACCTGCCCGCGAGTTGGTTTATCCAGCATAGCTAGGATGTTGAGCAGGGTTGATTTTCCAGAACCAGACTCACCCATGATGGCAACGTAGTCACCCTTCTCTACGGTAAAGTGAATATCCTTAAGGGCTTCTACTTGGTTGCCTTGGAAACGTGTTTTATAGATTTTTTGAACGTGTTTTACATCTAAAAGTGTCATGATTTTCTCCTTCTTAATATCCCATCAATTGAAACTGTGCTTGCATCATAGCGCATCCCAGTTGAACACGCTCGATATCTTTTTGACTTGGTTTTCTTGTTTTCTTTTGTAAGATTCTTTTCATGGTTTTGCTCCTTTGTTCTTTATGAGTCTAGTTTATCGCAAAAAAAGAGGTCTTGCCATAACCTAACCTTACAAAAGAGACTTTAATCTTACATTTTTGTAAGATTGAAGAATATCAAGCAATTTCGCTATCAATATTTTACCATAAAAGAAAGGTAAGAAGAAAACCCTTGCGGATGCAAGGGTTAAGGGTTCACTTCTTTTTCTGACTTCTTTGAGAAATAAGGAAAGTGTCTGTAAACTATTTCAAAATCCAACTCACCAAAACCGTCCATCATTGTCATCAATGGCTTCGGCTTCCTTGCGTTTGCGTGGTCCTGTTCCGTACATTTCTGCTTCGATTTCTTCCTTAGTTGGCAGGATAGACGCAAGAATGATGTAAATAATCACACCAATCCCAAAATTTGATATGGTAAAAATAGCAAAGAGAAAGCGGACTAGAGTTACATCAAAATTCCACTTGTCTGATAGCCCAGCTAAAACTCCCGATACCATACTATTTCGTTTCATTTTATAAAATTTGTTATTCATGATATGTTCCTCTTTCGGTATTCTTACAAGTAGTATAGCATGAAACGGGGGCAAAAACATCAGTCCTTAGGCCGATTTAAGATGACGAGTTTGCCACGGCAGACGCCACATCGGTAGCGTTTGGTATCAATCCTACGCTTGCGCTGATAAGTTTGCTGGCAAGATTGACACTGATAAACTAGGTAGGTGTTTTGGCCTTTCAGAGGGGGAACAAAGCGCAGTCCATCCACTTCTTTCAAAAGTTTCTTAAAATCTCGGTCCTTATGGCGATAACCCTTTTTCTGAAAATAAAGGTGATAGTGACAAAGCTCATGGCGCACGATTTTGCGAAAAACCTCCAAACCAAGTTCATTATAGACCTTGGGATTAAAATCCAAATGCCCATCCTTGGGGAAAAATCGCCCACCTGTCGTTCGCAGACGAGAATTCCACTCGGCTTGGTGGGTAAAAGGTCTACCAAAGTCTTCGAGGGAAACAGACTGAACGTACTCAGTTAGTTTCATCTGGAGCTAAGAGCGACAGATTAACTTTTTCACGCTCGGTATCGATTTTCTTAACCCAAACCGTTACCAAATCTCCAACAGACACCACTTGGCTGGGATGTTTGATAAATTTGCGACTCATATGAGAAATATGAATGAGGCCGTCTTCGTGAATCCCGATATCAACAAATGCACCGAAGTCAACGACATTACGCACCACACCTTCCAGCTTCTGGCCGACTTTTAAGTCTTTGATATCCAAGACATCTTGGCGGAGTAGAGGTGCGTCAAAAGAATCACGGAAATCTCGACCTGGTTTGAGAAGGTCGGAAATGATATCTTTAAGCGTTTCTGGTCCAAGATCCAGTTCTTGCGCCATCTCCTTGACTGATAGGGACTTAAGCTTGTTTTGTGCTTCTTCATTCAAGTCCTTGATATCCAAGAGTTTGAAGAGCTCCTTAACCGCAGCATAGTTTTCTGGGTGAACTCCTGTATTATCAAGGATATTGCTACTTTCCGGAATACGGAGGAAACCTGCAGCTTGCTCAAAGGCTTTGGCACCGAGGCGAGGAACCTTCTTGATTTGAGCGCGTGAAGTGATTTTTCCTTCTTCCTCACGGTATTTGACGATATTTTCAGAAATGGTTTTATTGAGTCCAGCTACGTGGGAAAGAAGTGCTGGGCTGGCTGTATTGACATTGACACCGACTTGGTTAACTACAGTATCGACGACAAAGTCCAGACTTTCAGACAGTTTCTTCTGACTGACATCGTGTTGGTATTGCCCGACACCGATTGACTTAGGATCAATTTTAACCAATTCAGCGAGGGGATCTTGCAGACGTCGAGCGATAGAAATAGCAGAACGTTTTTCAACGGTTAATTCCGGAAACTCCTGACGAGCAAGTTCACTGGCAGAGTAAACGGAAGCGCCACTTTCATTGACGATAACATAGCTGACTTCAGGAAAACCTTTCAGAACTTCCGCCACAAAGGCTTCACTTTCCCGACTGGCCGTCCCATTTCCGATAGCAATAATTTCCACACCGTATTGACCAATCAAGTCCGACAAATCTTTCTTGGCTTCTTCAATCTGACGAGCTGATGCTGGTTTTACTGGATAAATGACTTGAGTCGTCAGCATTTTTCCTGTTGCATCAACAACAGCCAGCTTGGCACCTGTACGAAAGGCAGGGTCAAATCCTAAAACCACGCGCCCTTTCAGTGGAGCAACCAAGAGGAGATTGCGCAGGTTGTCAGAAAAGAGTTGGATAGCCCCTTCTTCTGCCTTCTCAGTCAATTCTGTCCGAATGCGTCGTTCGATAGCAGGCAAGACCTTCTTCTTAACTGACTGTTGAACAACTTCATCTATATAGGCATTTTTCACCTTGAAACGGGCAGCAAAGAAAGCTAGGATACGGTCTGTCGCATGTTCAAAACCAACCTTCAAGATGCCTAATTTTTCCCCACGATTGAGGGCTAAGGTTCGATAGCCCTGCATGTTACCAACTGTCTCTGAAAAATCATAATAAATCTGAAATACTTGTTTTTCATCGAGACTTTCATCTTTGACTTGCGAAGTGATTTTAGAGTGTCTCAACACTTCTTGATAGGTCAGTGAACGCAAAGTCACATCTTCCGATAAGGCTTCGACCAAGATATCAACCGCACCAGCCAAGGCTTCTTGACCAGTCGCAAATCCTTCACAGACAAACTTCTCAGCCTCTTTCTCTAAGTCAGCTACATTCTGCAAGATCAAGCGGGCGAGAGGAAAGAGTCCAGCTTCTCGGGCAACAGTTGCCTTGGTCCGACGCTTTTCCTTATAAGGAAGGTAGAGTTCTTCTACGTCTGCTAATTTCTCAGCTGCCAAAATAGCTTCTTCCAATTCCTTGGTTAGTTTGCCTTGTTCTTGAATCTTAGCCAAGACAGCTTCTTTACGGTCGTTGAGATTTGTCAGACTTTTATCCAAGTCGATAATGGCCTTAATCGCCACCTCATCCAGACTACCAGTCATGTCCTTACGGTAACGCGCGATGAAGGGAATTGTCGCCCCCTCAGCCGTCAAACTTAGAACGGTATCGATTTGCTTTAAGGTTACTCCCAAATCTTGGGAGATTTTTTCGTATTTTTTATCCATGAACCTATTATACCATAAGGAACAGCTCTTGTTTTGCCTTACCTGTTTTTGCATCTTTGATTATCAAAATAATCCCATTTCCGCAAAATAATAGTATAATAGAGGTAACATTTAGAAAAGAGGTAGGCCCATGGCTGTTAAATTTACAAAAACGGATGATTTGGACAAGATGTTTGAAGAATTTGCCAAACTTCCTGACTTAACACAAGTCACTTTCCCAGATAACAAAAACAAAAAAGAAAAAGTTGAGAAGAAAAAATAGATGACTGTTTTCCAATCTCTTCCTCCTAGCATCTTACAAGCAGGTGCTATCTTTCTTTCCATCATGATTGAAGCCCTTCCTTTTGTTCTGATTGGGAGTCTCATTTCCGGCTGGATTGAAGTCTATATCACACCAGATAAAGTCACTGAGTTTCTCCCTCGCAATCGTTGGGGGAGGATCTTTTTTGGTACCTTCATTGGCTTTCTCTTTCCCTCTTGTGAGTGTGGAATTGTCCCGATTATCAATCGTTTTTTGGAAAAGAAAGTCCCCAGCTACACGGCCGTTCCCTTTCTGGTGACTGCTCCTATCATCAATCCCATCGTTCTTTTCGCCACTTATTCTGCCTTTGGTAATTCCTTAAAAATTACCTTCTTGCGAGCTCTGGGAGCCATTGTAGTTGCTTTGGTTCTGGGTATTTTTCTAGGATTTTTCTGGAAGAAACCCATTCAAAAAGAGAATCCTATTGCTTGTCATGAACATGACTTTTCACACCTGACCCCTGCTAGAAAGGTCTTTCAGGTCTTTATACAGGCTATTGATGAGTTTTTCGATATGGGGCGTTACTTGGTCTTTGGCTGTCTCTTTGCGGCCATCGTACAGGTCTATGTCCCGACTCGGATCCTGACCTCTATCAGTGCTAGTCCAGTCCTTGCGATTCTCTTGCTCATGTTTCTAGCCTTTCTCCTCTCTCTTTGTAGCGAGGCGGACGCCTTTATCGGTGCTTCTCTCCTCTCGAGCTTCGGCCTAGCGCCAGTCCTTGCCTTTCTGGTCATTGGCCCCATGCTTGATATCAAAAATCTCCTCATGATGAAACACTATCTAAAAGCACGCTTCATCTGGCAATTCATGGGCATCGTGACAGTGCTTGTCTTGCTTTATTCTTACATGTTGGGGGTGATGCTATGATCCGATTTATCATTCTACTAGGTTATTTTGCCCTAACTCTGTATCTGCAGCTTTCTGGCAAGCTCAGTCACTACATCAACCTCCACTATTCCTATCTAGTCTATATCTCTATGGTCCTTTCTCTTCTGTTGGCTCTGGTCCAATTCTATATCTGGATCAAGAAAATCAACTCTCACAGCCATTTGGAAAGTCGTCGATCTAGACGAATCAGCATCCTTTTACTGTCACTACCTTTGTTGATTGGGGTTGCCTTTCCTACAGTAAGTTTGGACTCGAGAACCGTATCTGCCAAAGGATATCATTTCCCACTTGCTGAGGGAATCAACACAGCCATTCAGGCAAGCGAAGGCACATCCAGTCAATACCTCAAACCCGATACCAGCACCTATTTTTCCAAATCTGCTTATGAAAAGGAAATGAGGGCTACAGCTGATAAATACCTCGCCCAGCCAACCATTCAGGTTACAGACGAAAACTATATGGAGGTCATGGAAGTTCTCTATGACTATCCTCAGGAGTTTGAAGGAAAGAAAATCGAGTTTACAGGCTTTGTTTATAACGATCCTAGCCATCCAGATAGCCAATTCCTCTTTCGCTTTGGGATTATCCACTGTATCGCAGACTCTGGTGTATATGGACTCCTGACCAAGGGAAACTCACGCCAGTATCCTGACAATACCTGGATTACCGCTAGAGGAACCCTGACCCTCCACTACCATAAAGAACTCAAACAAAAACTCCCAACACTAGAGGTTGAGAGTTTCACAAAAGTAGACAAACCAGAAAATCCTTACGTCTATCGCGTGTTTTAATAAAAGAGGCAATATCAGAATGTCTGCATTACAGAATTCTAATATTGCCTCTTCATTTTTTCTTATACTCATTTCAATCCAGCGTACTAGCTTACTTTTTGGCCTTTTCTCTAATAGAATGCTCAGAAACCCATTTAGAATAGCTTATCATTTTTTCATCAGTTAAAGCTTCTACCGCTATAGTCACACACATATCAACCGCTTCTTCCACGGAAACAGCAAAGTGATAACCATTTAATTGTAAAAATTTCACCAAAACATAAAACGCTGTCCGTTTATTGGCGTTTGCAAAGACATGCTTCTTTATCAATTGGACAAATAATATTGTTGCTTTATCAAAAATTGTTGGATAAAGGGGCTTGCCAAAAACAAATTGTTCTGGTAAATTCACAATCATATTTAACGCTGAAGGACTAACTGTTTGAATTTGCTCATTTGAAGAATACCGTTGAATTGCTAAAGCATTGATTTTTTCAATTTGCTTTTCTGTTAGATAGACTGTCATTTTTCCACCAAAGCTTTGAAAACATCGTCGTATTCATCAAAAATTGTATCCAATTTCAAGTCAAAGACATCATCAGATACATAAGAGAGCTGATGATCCAATTCCTCAGGAGTAAAGATAATTTCGCCACTTGGTAACAATTTTGCTTCATATTTAACACCACTTGGAATATTGAATTCGCTTGGAATCGTAATGGTGATTGAATTTCCTTGTTTTCTTGTTTTTACGACCATCTGATTTCCTCCTTTGAAGTATTATAACAAATAATTACGGTAATTACAATGATAGTGTAAAAGTGCTATTTCATCTCAGATCTTAACCAGAATACTCAGCATAAGTGATTTTTTCAAGGTTTCCAATTCTTCCATAGGTTTTTGAATTGCCAATTGTGATTTTGCTCTTTCTATCATATATTCAATATTTGTTAGAGGATTCTCGTTTCCTCCATTCTCTTTTCTTTGGTTTTTTTAAGTTATGAATTTCACTATTTTAACAGATTTTCAATCAAGCTTCAATTAAGTTTCTTTCCATAAAAAATTCTTTCAAAAATAAAAAAGCAAACACAAAATAGGGTTCACTTTTTTAACTCTTTCGCTCCTCATCCTTCCAGTTTCGAGCAATCTCTTCGTCTTTCTGGAGTTGGTCTACCAGTTCCTCTACAGAGTCAAATTTAACCATATCTCGGACACGGTCCAGCCAGTAGACCATGACGGTCTCACCGTAAATATCGTCTGAAAAGTCGAAAATATTGACTTCAAAACGTGGTTCTTCTCCATCAAAGGTAACATTTTTGCCAACGCTCGCCATGCCACGATATCTTTGACGTTGCACCTCGATATCGACTACGTAAACACCGTCCGCTGGCATATAGGTTCGATCTCTTAGGACTAGATTGGCTGTTGGATAACCAATAGTCCGCCCACGGGCATTTCCATGAACGACCATCCCACGAGATGGGAGCGGTGTGCCGAGCAGTTGATTGACTACCCTGACATCTCCATCAAGAATAGCCTGACGAATCCGTGTAGAACTAATCTTGCCCTTTTCATCCTCGACCGGAGGAACAATGATGATCTCTCCATCAAAATAGTCCTTCAGGTCATCCGCAGTTTTCTTATCAGAGCCAAAGGTATAGTCAAATCCTGCTACAATAATCGCTGGTTTTAAAGCTCGAACATAGGTATCAAAGAATTCTTGACCCGTTAAACTAGCAAATTTGCTACTAAAGTCAAGTAAGAAAAGAGCCTCTACCCCATGCCATTTCATCTTGTGCTCCCGTTCCTCATGATTGACGATATGGAGCATAAGCTCAGGTTGGTAAGGTTGCAAGGCAAGTTTTGGTGACTCTGTAAAGGTCATTACGACAACCGGCAGATAATCCTTCATCGAAGCCTTGCTGGCCACTTCAAAGAGTTTCTGATGCCCCTTGTGGATGCCATCAAAATAACCTAGTACAAGGACTGTTTTCCCTGGTACTGCAATATCTTTTTCGTTCTTAATAGGTACTGTTGTAATCATGAAACTATTATATCATAGAGAAAGTCTTTTCGCTAAGAGGAAATCCCAAATGTCGTTTTTTGCGCCTGAACTGACCTTAGGAGAAGATTTAGGGCTTTAGTTTTAAAAAATAGCACCTCCTAAGAGATGCTATCATTTGGTAACTAGTCTATTGTTTCTTCTAAATCTTTTAACTTAACCGAAACAATCTTAGAAACACCTGATTCTTGCATGGTAACTCCATAGATAGAGTCCGCTGCCGCCATCGTCCCCTTACGGTGGGTTACGACGATAAACTGACTATCCTTGTCAAAGCGGTTGAGGTAATCCCCAAAACGTTTGACATTGGCTTCGTCCAGCGCTGCCTCTACCTCGTCCAAGATAACAAAAGGAATGGTCTTAACTCGGATGATTGAGAAGAGCAGAGCCAGAGCAGATAGGGCTTTTTCACCACCACTCATAAGATTAAGTGATTGGATTTTCTTGCCTGGTGGTTGGACAGAAATCTCAACACCAGCTGTTAAAAGATCGCCCTCAGTCAATATCAAGTCTGCCTGACCACCGCCAAACATCTGTCTAAAGGTCACTTTAAAGGATTCACGAATAGCCTCAAAGGTTGATTTGAAGCGTTCCTTAACCTCATCATTCATCTCTGTGATGGTCTCAAGAAGTAGGTTTTTAGCAGACAAAATATCATCTCGTTGGCTATTTAGAAAGTCTAGACGGTTGTGAACTTCTTCGTACTGGTCAATAGCGTCTAAGTTGACAGGACCCAGCGAGCGAATAGCCTTCTCTAAATCCTTAACCTCTTGCTCCGCCAGATTGAGATTTTCCAGTTCATGAGCCTTTTCTAGCGCCTCTGTGTAACTGATCTGGTACTGGTCTGTTAATTGAGCTTGTAGATAGCGCAAGCGTTCGCTGACCTTTTCCTTCTTAGCTTCAGCACGTGTTTGCTTACGAATCCACTCTTCATTCTGCTGGCGAGCCTGATCCAAATGGCTGGCAATATCATCCAGTTGACCCTCGATATCATCCAATTCAAACTGCTTGCGAATCAGACCTTGTTGGAGGTTTGTTTTCTGATTTTTGGCCTCTTCCGCCTGCTGACTTAGCAGATCTGTATCAACCTTCTCAAGATTATCAACCTTTTCTTGGAGGAGACGCTGGATTTCTTCTTGTTCAAGATTGAGGTTATCTAATTCCTTACCTAAGCGTTCAATATCAGTCACTTCATACCGCTTTTGTCCTTGCAGTTCTGACTTAAGCAAGCGCGCTTGAGAAATCTGTTCCTGCAAGTTTTGATAACGTTCTTGAATAGCGTTTTTGTTAGACTTAATCTCTTCAATCTCAGCTTCCAGATTTTGCTTTTCACTGGCGATAGTAGCGAGGCGCTCTTGGCATTTTTCCTTGTCCGCTTGCCAATCTCCTTCAGATAGGCGATTTAATTCCTCTTCTTGAAGTTTCCAAAGCGTTTCCAGTTCTTCGACCTGCTGATTGGTTTGTTGATAAGCAAGATACAAGCCTTGCTCCTGAATACGAGCTTGCTCACCCTGAGATTTTATGGATTCTAATCTTTCTGTTAATACTGCCATCTCATCTTGCAAGATCTTCAAACTCGCTTCTTCTAACCGCAAGTCAGCTTCTTCTTCAGCAATTTCTTTTTGTAATTGCTCCAGCTCTGGCTTGATGAAAATACTGTTGTTTTGACGATTGGCACCACCCGCGTAAGAACCACCTGTGCGCAACTCGGTACCATCAAGCGTCACCATACGAACCTGATAACGAACTTGGCGAGCTGCGGCACGCGCATGTTCTACAGTATCAAAGATAGCCGTTGTAGCAAGCAAGTTTTTGAAAATGGCTTCTAGTCTCTTATCAAACGACACCAACTCATCTGCCATTCCCAGAAATCCTGGACTTGCTGCGATAGCATCCTGATTCTGACTAGAAATCGTACGAGCCTTGATAGTCGTCAGTGGAAGAAAGGTTGCACGACCAGCTCTGTTACGTTTTAGGAAATCAATCGCCTTGGTTGCCGCGTTTTCATCTTCTACGATGATATGCTGACTGCTAGCTCCAAGCGCAATCTCCAAAGCAGTTTGATAATGCACATCAAAGGTCAAGTGTTCACTGACTGCACCAATGATCCCACCAAGGCGGTCTTTTTCTTGGAGAACACTCTTAACACCCGCGTAAAAATTACTATGATTTCTAAGGATATTCTCTAAACTCTGGGCTCGAGCCTGCTTGTTTTTGAGACTATCCAGACGATCAAAGAGTTGGCTCTGCTGGGCTTGGTAAGAAACTTTCTGCTCCTCTTGTTCCTTGGCACTAGCTTGGTAGTCTGCCAATAATTTCAGAACCTGCTCCTTGGCAGTTTCAAGCTCAGCCTGTTGTTGACTGGCCTTCTCTTTAGCTGTAGTCAGCTGTTCTTTCAGTTTCTCAAGTTGATCTGCTTGTTTTTGAGAGAGTTGACGGCTGTTCTCCAGTTCGTTCTCGATGCGAGTCAACTGGTTTGAGACATCCGCTTCTTCTTGTAAAAGAGCCACAAAACGTTCACGCAAGATCTCGATCATCTGGTCAGGATCATCAGAAAATGCCAACAACTCTGCTTCTAGGCGATTGAGTTCCTTATTATTTTCAGCTAGACTTTCCTCTAACTGTTCCAAGTTCGCTTCTTTTTCAGCCTTTTCCTTACTTAGAGCCTTTCTCTTATCTTCCAGACTCGCCAAACGGGCTTGCGCTTCTTGTTGATTAAGGGCCACTTGCTCAGATTCCAGTTTGGATAGGGCTAGTTTTCGCTCTAAGTCACTGATCAAACTAGTCAAATCCATCAAGCTCCCTTGATCCTTGGCCATTTGAGCCTGGAGATCTTGGCGTTTCTTTTTAAGAGTTTGATTTTCCTCTTCTAACTCTTCACGCTTTTGGTAATAGCTAGTCAAAAGTTCCTGAACTTGCGTAAGCTCTTCTTCTGTTAGCTCTAGTTCAGTCTTGTTTTCCTTGATTTGGGCAACCAGTACATCCAAGTAAATTGCCTTGCGTTGACTATCCAAGTCTAGAAACTTGCGAGCATTCTCGGCTTGTTTTGCAAGGGGCTTGATTTGATTGTCCAACTCGTAGATAATGTCTTCTAAGCGGTCGAGATTGTCTTGAGTTTGTTGCAGTTTGCTTTCTGTTTCTTTTCGACGAGTCTTGTATTTCAAAACACCCGCAGCTTCTTCAAAAATAGCTCGGCGTTCCTCTGGCTTGGAATTAAAAATCTCCTCAACCTTCCCTTGGGAAATGATGGAAAAGGAATCCCGCCCCAAACCTGTATCCAAGAAGAGGTCATGAATATCACGCAAGCGAACTTTCTTGCCATCAATTCGATACTCGCTATCTCCACTACGATAGATATGGCGTTCTACCTTAATGACTTGCCCTGCATCCTTGATAAAACCATCTTCATTGTCCAAGGTCACGATAACAGAGGCATAATTAAGTGGTTTGCGACTTTCAGTTCCAGCAAAAATAACGTCGGGCATCTTGCCACCACGAAGACTCTTGACACTGGACTCACCCAAGGCCCATCGCAGACTTTCTGTGATATTTGACTTCCCAGAACCATTGGGCCCAACGACAGCTGTCACACCTTGGTCAAAGACGACCTTGGTCTTGTCAGCAAAGGACTTGAATCCCTGAATCTCAATCTCCTTTAAATACATGAATCCAGCCCTTTCACAACTGCATTTTTGGCGGCCTCTTGTTCTGCCAATTTTTTAGAACGGCCTTGACCTTTTCCGATACTTTTGCCCTCAACCAGAACTTCTACATCAAAAACCTTGTCATGGGCAGGCCCCATCTCAGAGGTCACCTGGTAGCGAATATCCACATCTCCATTGACCTGGAGCAACTCTTGCAGGTGCGTCTTGTAATCCTTAATCATTTCAAAGTCACCTGCTTCAACCTTGGGGATCATGACTTGATAGATAAATTCTTTTACTCTAGCAACATCCTTGTCCAAAAGCAACGCTCCCAGAAAGGCTTCAAAGGCATCGCCAAGAATGGTGTCACGATTGCGCCCACCAGACTTTTCTTCTCCTTTTCCTAGCTTGATAAACTGATTAAACTGGCAATCACGCGCAAAACCAGCCAAACTCTCCTCACGGACAATCATAGCACGGAGTTTGGACAAATCTCCCTCTGGTTTCTTAGGATATTTTTTATACAGATATTCTGAAATCAATAATTGCAGAACAGCGTCTCCTAAAAATTCCAAGCGCTCATTGTGTGAAATTTTTAAGAGGCGGTGCTCATTGGCATAACTCGTATGAGTAAAGGCCGTTTCCAATAAGTTCTTGTCTGCAAATTCGATTGCAAAACGCTTCTTAAGTACAGTTTGTAATTCTTTCATACCAACCTCTTTCTAACTGATAACAGTCTCTTTTATTATATCAAAAAAAGCCCCCTGAGTCACTTTAAAACGGGACTAGAGGGGATTTGAGCATTTTTTAGAACAAACTTTTCAATTTTAGGGGCAATATAAAGAAAAAAGCCTTTAAATAAGGCTTTTTTAGGCTGTTTACATCCACCCTGAGGGAATCGAACCCCCATCTCAAGAACCGGAATCTTACGTGATATCCATTACACTAAGGGTGGAAACTTGTCTTATTATAACAGAAATTTGCTCTAATAACAAGTTTTTTATGGGTAGACTAAGCGTCCATTAGTGGGATGCGTCCCCGTTCCAGATAGAGTTTTTCACGATAACATAATCAACGTGTTTGAGGTCAGCAACCTTGCGTCCACCTGCATAAGAGATAGCACTTTGCAAGTCCTGTTCCATCTCAGTAAGGGTGTCTTGCAAATGCCCTTTAGCAGGCAGTAAGATTCGCTTACCTTCCACATTTTTATATGCTCCCTTTTGGTATTGAGAAGCTGAACCATAGTATTCTTTGAACTGTTCCCCATCAACTTCGATTGTCTTTCCAGGGCTTTCGATATGTCCTGCGAATAGGGAACCAATCATGACCATGCTGGCACCGAAACGGATAGACTTGGCAATATCACCATGAGTACGAATGCCACCATCAGCGATGATCGGTTTGCGAGCAGCCTTAGCACACCAGCGAAGGGCTGCCAACTGCCAGCCACCTGTACCAAAACCTGTCTTGACCTTGGTAATACAAACCTTACCAGGACCGATTCCAACCTTAGTGGCATCCGCTCCAGCATTTTCCAATTCACGCACAGCTTCTGGTGTTCCTACGTTACCAGCAATGACAAAAGTATCTGGTAATTCTTTCTTGATGTGTTGGATCATAGAAATCACGCTATCCGCATGACCGTGAGCAATGTCAATCGTGATATACTCAGGAGCATCAGCCTTGAGTTGGCTAACAAAATCATACTCGTAATCCTTGACACCGACTGAAATAGAAGCAATGAGCCCTTGATCGTGCATGCGTTTGATAAAAGGAATGCGCCCAGCCTCATCAAAACGATGCATAATGTAAAAGTAGCCACCTTTAGCCAGTTGCTCTGCTACGTTCTCATCCAAAATCGTCTGCATATTTGCTGGCACAACAGGTAGTTTGAAAGTCTGATTTCCAAGTGTGACACTCGTATCTGCTTCTGCACGACTTTTAATGACACATTTATTTGGGATCAACTGAATATCTTCGTAATCAAAAATTGGAAATTCATTTAACATATCGATGTCTCGTTTCTTTTGTAATGACCTACCTATGCTTACGCATCCCTACGCCTTTTTCCGACGTTTCCTTGATTAATTATAAATCAAAGTACAGTTTTTGTCAAATATTTTTAATAATCAAATTATATTGTTCGAGAATTGCTTATATAAATATCAAAAAAGTGAAGAGATTATTTTCTCCCCACTTCTTCATCAATAATCGCTTTAAAAATTTCTGCGGAGTTTTCCATCATTTTACAAAATGCACTATAGGATGAGGCATTCTGAGGGATTTGGATAGACCACTTCTTCAATTGAGATCCATAGCCAGCTAGTTTCCCTATTTCACTATTTACTGACTGCTCCATACTAGGAAAAATCAGTCCAGCTTTCTCAGATTTTAAGATATAAGAATAGGAAATCAATTGGAACAAGTCCTCACGGTTAATCCCTTTTTCAGTGAACTCCAGTTTCTTATATTTTGCATCTAAAACAATCTTTCGTTCTCTGTCATAAAAATCTGGATATACCTTTCGTTTCCCAACAGAAAATACTGAAATTCCGTCCGTCTTATCTTTATTTCGTGGATGGATGAAACCTTTTGGCAACAGGGTGTAAATATACTCTTCCCAGAGCCAGGCAACATCAAAGAGAATACCGTGTACCCTTTGGGCTTGGGGTCCAAGACCATGCTTTTCTCTACTCAGAATCATCAAGCAGAGTTCCTGTAATTTTCTATACTCTCTAAAATAGGCATGTCGGATGGGTTTGATTTTATTCATTCTGATAATCTTGGCACGATCAGAGAGTTTATAAGATGCGGTTACTCGCACGATTTCTGCCATATTTTCACGATTACTATCGAGTAGTGCTCCAAAACTTTTTTGAATCTTTATGTACTCAATCGTATGCCGAATCAACTGCATGAGTGGATTATCATAGGTGAACTCTCTTGTTGTATAGGCAATATTTCCCATAAAAGGAAGATTTTTTTTCAGATGATTTCCAACATCTAGTACACCCTTCACATGACTATCGTTATGGAAAAATCGCTGGTATTCCTTATAAAGACCTTTTCGGAGAGCAGCTTGCAGATATTTTGGAAAGAGGTAAATCAAAAGCTGATAGAGTTTATCTTCATGCGACAAAGCTACATCTAAGCTAGTGAGATTGATATGAAGAACCTTTTGTAAAAGATAATGCAAAAAATGGTCGTTACTTTCATCAGAAAAACGAGAGGAAATCGTTAATCTTTCCTGACCATATCCAAGAAAACCAATTACATTTCCTGTCTTGATTTTCGGATTAACTGTTTCCAAAATCTTTTGGTCCTTGTCTAAATCAGGAGAATTCATCAAATCATTTGGGAAAATAAAAATATTGTCCTCTCGAGATAGGTTATCTAGTGTTTTATCAAGTAGTGCTTGACTAAGTTTGGGATATTCTGCGACAAAGTCCTCTTTAGCGATTCTATACTGATTATCAGTTATCCGCATTGTCATCACCAGTATCTTGCTGAACTGTTTGCTCTTTATTTGTCAGATCAAATGCTTTTTTCAATGTATCCAGAGTTTCAGATTCTTCATAAGAACCTCGTAAGTAATCTTCCAAAAGCGGTTTGAGGTAATCTGACCAGAGTAATTCATAATCATAATCCAATTCTTTTAAATTACGGAAATAACTTGGTCCGATATGATAATGACTGTTTAGCTCCTGAACATTTTCGATAGCAACATTCAAATTCCTTAGTCGAGTTTTAGCTTCTTCAGCATGTTCACCTAGTTTTTCATCAAGTATGTATAGTTGGCTTTCAGCAGTAACTTCAACAAAACGGAAACGACGACGCATAGCAAAATCAAAGGTGTCCACTGAACGGTCAATATCATTCATAGTTCCGATAATATAGACATTTTCAGGGATATAAAATTTCTCATCAGTTTCATGTAAATTAGCATACTGAGTAGAAACACATCCCTCTTCACCACGATAGCCAGGGTCGATAGAGAAAAAGAGTTCCCCAAAAATCTTAGAAATCTCACCACGATTAATTTCATCGATGATGAAAACGAATTTCTTGTCTGAGTCAATCTCTGTTGGAGAAATATAATCTTTCAGACCAAATCTTTTCTTTAAAGTTTCTAGGACTTTTTTTCCTTGATTACGATAATAAGGCTGTTTCAGATATTTTTCATCTTTATAGAGTTCATAAACATAAGATTTTGTTAAGCAAGTTCCTTGGGCTTTAGTTTCATAATTGATATTAAAATTATTTCTACTATTTACTGTGAGATAGGAAAATTCTGTCAAATATTCTTTTTCATCTCTGCTATTTACATATTCAAGATAAAGATCCCACGCTTCCTCAAAATTATCTTGGCCTCCAGTTTTCTGAGCTTCTTTAGCCTTCTGGCAAAACTTCTTGAAAATACCATCTTCTAGCTTAAACTCGATAGCTCCATCACCATTTGATACAGGTCTCAACCCCTCTACAAAATCAGTATAATCATAGGATGGATGAAATTGTACAAAGCCGATTTGGTCTTCGTTGCCACCCGTTAATTCTTTAGCAATTTCTTTAGTAAGATAAGTTTTTCCTGTGCCAGGAGCACCTCGAAGAATGAAGTTTTTGGATTGTAATAATATATTCTTATACTCGTTGATATTTTCTGACATGTTTATCTCTTCCTTTTCTGATTCTCTATAAAAACTAGTGAAATTATCATAAAACTCTTTTAAAATATCGTTAGGTTCAGCAGTTGATTCCAACTCTAAGTCCTTGACAAGGTATTTATAATCTAAATCTTCATCTCGATTATTACTATACCATTTTACTATTTTAAATTCTGTGAGTTTAAATCTCTGAAAACCACACCTTATATTTATCCATGAGTTATCCATGTCACTCAGCCGATAACCAAAGTAAGGTGATTTAATATATCCATTACCACTCTTTGGACCAAAATGACCTGTGTTAAGCATTTCAACTTTGTACGGAATACCCTCAATAGTCAGTGCAGGGTAAATCTGTTCAGCTCCATCTAATTTTTGAGAACGTTTAATTTCTATATCTTTTGAATTATAGATATTTGATTGATTCACAAATTTAGACAAAAACTCTCTGAAGACTTTATAACACTCTGATTTAATTCCACTTTTTACAAACTCATAAGATTTATTTATAAAAGGTAAAATATCATTTAATGAATTTTCATCCTCAATAAAATACTCAGCATCAAGTGTCCAACCGAATGAATCAGGCTTCTTATTAAACAACAAAATATCTGAATCATGAAGACTCTTAGAGAGAACGGCAATCTTTATTCCTTTATTTTGAAAATTAATTTCTATAAAATTTTGTAACTTCCCTTTCCTATTTTTAACCTGAAAAGAAATATAACTTTTTGTTTGATTTTCAATTGCATCTGGGAATTCTTTTTTTATCCTGTCAATGAAAGTTTGTTTTGAAACCATTGTGTTTTCCTTGCCTATTAAAAATTTATTGTTAGACGTAAATTATATTTGTTTCGTTCAAAGTAAGATATTTTACTTTGAACGAAACCACATCCTATTAATATATATTCTGCATCTAGCATATCATATCTATTAAAAAAAGAAAAGAAATTCTAAAGAAAAAGCCCAGTGTAGAGAACTTTATTCCCTCATAACACTAGACTTCTTTTTTTATTTTAATAATACTCACCTTGACGGTAGTCCCATGAGTTAAAGGTATCTGACAAATGCATCATGATTTTATCAATGTCAAGCCCTTTGCGGATAACGACTGGTGCTGGTGAGGTTGAACGTGCTCCACCTTGTTCTGGGATGAGTTTTCCGTCTTTATCGACCATAGAAACCATCACACCTTGCTCGTAGCGAGTTTCAATCGTTTTGTCAGGTTGGATGGAAGCCACATAGTCGTCTGCTTCGATGACAAGGTCCACTGCTCCTTCGATCCTTTCTCCGATACCTTCTACCTTACCACGGTTTCCTTTACCAGATGGGTTGGCTGATGAGGCGTAGACCATCTTGCCTTCTTCCCAAAGTTTAGCAGCCAACTGTTCACCAGCTTTACCAAACTTGATGACAAAACAGCTAGTACCACGAACGTCTGTCATGAGTTCTTCACGACCATCACCGTATGCTTTAAGTTTTTCAAAAGCTTCTGGTTTCCATGGAAGGATACAACCGAGGAGAATATCTTCGTCCCAATGTTTTTGGTAGAAGGCTTCAATTTCTGGATTGAGTTGTGCTAAAGCGCGAAGTTCATCCATGCTACCACAAAGTACAACACCTGGTTTGTTACGGTTACGCTCTTTAGCTTCAAATTTGCGTTCAAGACCTGCTTTATCGCTAGTCATGATAATGTAACCAACTTTTGTGGGGCAAACGATACATCCGCCCTCACCTTTTAAAATGTCATAGCCTTCTTGAGAAAGTGTTCCGTTCCATTGAATGTGTTTTGTCATAGTTCTATATTTCCTTTTCTATTTTTCTAATCCTGCCAGTAGGCCGGTCGTTGTTTTTCATAGGCAGCAATCAAATCTTCATACTGCAAAGTAATACCGATATCATCCAAACCATTTAAGAGCTTGTGTTTCCACTCGCTATCGATTTCGAAAGTGAATTCTCCAACTGGTGAGATGATTTTTTGTTGTTCCAAGTCCACAGTTACCTGGTCGGTCGGTTTGAGTTGGGCTAGTTTCTCTCTAACCTCCCTAGGCTGAACAATAGGCAACATGCCATTATTGAGTTCATTATTGTAATGAATGTCCCCGAAAGAACCTGCAATCACGACCTTAAAACCATAGTCAGCTAGAGCCCAAGCTGCGTGTTCCCTCGAAGACCCTGCGCCAAAGTTATCCCCCGAGATGAGAATACTGGCTTTACGATATTCAGGTCGGTTAAAGACAAAGTCTGGATCCTCAGTGTAGTTATCGTCCAGATAACGCCAAGCATACATGAGGTACTTACCAAAGCCTTTTTTATCAATTAACTTGAGAAACTGCTTGGGGAGGATTTGGTCTGTGTCGATATTATCATTCATGAGAGGAACGGTCGTTCCCGTATAAACTGTAAATTTCTCCATATCCTCTCCTTACTGGGCCTCTGGCATTTGCCGAACATCTACGAAACGCCCTGCGATAGCTGCTGCTGCTGCCATGGCTGGACTGCAGAGATGAGTCTTAGCGCCAAATCCCTGTCTATCTTCAAAGTTGCGGTTACTGGTTGAGGCACAGTGGACCCCATCAGGGACCTTGTCAGGATTCATCCCTAGGCACATTGAGCAACCAGGGTCTCGCCACTCAAAGCCAGCGTCTAAGAATACTTTATCCAAGCCCAACTTCTCCGCAGCTCGTTTGACAGGACGAGAACCTGGTACTACGATTGCTGTTAGATTGGGAGCTATTTTCTTTCCTTTAACAAATCGAGCAGCCAATTGCAAATCGCTGAGACGAGCATTAGTACAAGACCCGATAAAGATATAACCTAGTTCAATGTCCGCTGGCTTTTGACCAGGTTCCAAGTCCATGTAATGATAAGCTCGTTCATCATTCATATCCTTAATTTCTGGAAAACTACTGTCAAAGTCGACGCCCATAGCAGGATTGGTTCCCCAGGTCACCATAGGAGCCAAGTCTGAGACATCCATCCGGATAACCTTATCATAGACAGCATCATCATCGCTGACAAGCGTCTTCCAGTCAGCAACCGCCTCCTCGAAAGCTTCGGGAACGCATTCCCGTCCCTTGAGATAGTCATAGGTAGTCTGGTCTGGATTCATAATTCCCATCTTGGAGCCAAACTCGATGGACATATTGCAGATGGTCATTCTCTCTTCCATGGTCAGTGCATCAATTGCTTGCCCACGATATTCCACCACATAGCCAACACCACAGGCAACGCCGTACTTGGCAATTAAGGCGAGAATGTAATCCTTAGAATAAACTCCTTTTTGAGGAACACCAGTGAATTCTACCAGCATTTTCTTGGGTTTAACTTGCCAGAGTGTCTGAGTAGCAAAGACATGCTCAACCTCACTGGTCCCAATCCCAAAGGCGATAGCTCCGAAAGCTCCGTGAGTAGCTGTGTGACTGTCTCCACAGACGATGAATTTTCCTGGTTGGGTCCGTCCTGTTTCTGGACCTACCATGTGAACGATTCCCTGCTTTTCAGAACCGTGGGCCGCATGTTCAATCCCAAACTCCTCAACATTTTCAGCAAGCTTATCAATTTGGGCCTTAGAAATAACATCTCGAATATCATAGATGTTGACCGTTGGTACATTGTGGTCAAAGGTTCCAAATGTCAAGTCTGGTCGTCTCAATCTGCGGCCTGCATCTCGTAATCCTTGAAAAGCTTGGGGACTAGTCACTTCATGAATATAGTGCTGGTCCACATACATGAGTTGGGGCTGCCCTTCTTCTCCTGTGATGACATGACGGTCCCATAATTTATCAAAAATCGATTTTCCTGCCATCCATTACCTCCAAATAAAATATAAGGCTACTAGTGTGGTCACCATCCCGAGAAACCAAACCGTTTTAAAATACCATTTTCTAGTCTTGTGGTGAAAGGTGATTCCTGCCAACCATGCACCAAAACCACCACAAGTAAGGGCTAAAATGAGTAAGATTTTCTCTGGGACGCGCCAAGCACCTCTTCTTGCCTTGGATTTATCAATGCCATAAATCAAGAAAATCAGCAAATTCCAAATCAAGAGGGCAAGCGTGATTCCTTCATTTATCTTCATAATCTTTCAATGATGGCTTCTGTCATTTCCTTGGTTGAAGCCTGTCCTCCTATATCTCTTGTTAAAATGCCAGCCGCTAAACTAGCTTCAACAGCACGCTCGATACGCTCCGCATCCTCACAACGTCCAAAGCTGTCTCTCAACATCATAGCAATAGATAAAATCATGGAAATAGGATTGGCAATTCCTTGACCTGCAATATCAGGTGCCGAACCGTGAATAGGCTCATAAAGACTTGGCCCCTTTTCAGAATGACTGGCTGATGGCATAACACCAAGAGTGCCTGATAGAACGCTTGATTCATCAGATAGAATATCTCCAAAAAGATTTTCCGTCACGATGACATCAAACTTGGCAGGATTGGTAATCATAAGCATGGCAGCTGAGTCCACCAACTGGTGTTCCAAGGTCACATCTGGGAAATCCTGCGCGACTTCCTCAGCTACTCTGCGCCAGAGTTTTGATGTTGCTAGAACATTTTGCTTATCGATACTAGTAACGAGTTTTCTCCGATTTCTTGCAATTTCAAAAGCCTTGCGAATAATCCGCTCTACTTCTTCGTAGCTGTAGTCGTTGATATCACGCGCTTTTCGCTCTTCAAGGATATGATCCCCAAAGTAAATCCCACCTGTCAACTCACGTACCACGACAAAGTCTACACCAGCAATTCGTTCCGGTTTGAGAGGTGACAAATGCTTGAGACTATCAAAAATCTTAACAGGGCGAATATTGGCATAGAGATTGAGTTCCTTACGAAGAGCCAGCAAGCCTTGTTCAGGCCGAACCGCTGCACTATCATACTGAGGACTACCGATAGCCGCTAGGAGAATATCATCTGCTTCTCTACATGCCTTGAGAGTTTCATCAGGTAAGGGATGCCCCGCAGCATCAATACCAGCACCTCCAAAAGGGCATCTATCTATCTCATAGTCAAAACCTGTTTTTGAAGCTAGAGCTTCTAGAACTGCTAAACCAGCTTCCATGATTTCTGGACCGATTCCATCCCCTGCTAGAGCTACTATTTTCTTTGTCATAGCCTTCTCCTTTACACACTAGGCATGTCTCGATAGGAAACGCTATGCCCCATCTCACCTGCATTCTCTTTTTGAACAAAAGTATTGGCATTGATATAAGCAATAGCCGAAGCCTTTAACACATCGAAATCAAGACCTGCTGCGTTAAAGATGGTTTCTGTATCTCTGTTTTCAACAGTAACCAAGACACGAGCCTGGGCATCGATACCATCTGTTACCGCGTCAATAGTATAGGACACCAAGCGGACAGATTGGTTAAAGAACTTATCGATAGCGTTAAAGATCGCTTCAACAGAACCTTGCCCTGTCGCATTGAATTCGACTTTTTCACCATCCATATTGGCTAGGCTAACGAGCGCTTCAATCTCATTATCTGCATGGGTTTGAAGTTGTAAATCATCAAAGTGGAAGCCTTCTGGATTTTCAACCATGGTTCCAGCTACCAGAGCTCGAATATCTGCATCTGTGATTTCTTGTTTCTTGTCAGCCAGTGCCTTGAACTTAGCAAAGAGTGGTTTGATATCCTCTTCTGTAAAGTCTAGAGCCAATTCTCTTAGTTTTTCAACAAAGGCATGGCGACCAGACAATTTACCAAGTGGAAGGCTATTACTCTTGACACCGACCAATTCAGGTGTGATGATCTCATAAGTGAGAGGATTTTTAAGGACTCCATCTTGGTGAATGCCCGATTCATGAGAGAAGGCATTACCACCAACCACAGCCTTGTTTTTAGGAACTGGAATACCAGAAAAGCGAGAAACCATTTCAGACGTATTCATTGTTTCATCTAAAACAATATCACTAGTTGCTTGGAAGAAATCCTCACGAATCTTCAAAGCAACAGCTACTTCTTCAAGAGCAACATTACCTGCGCGTTCACCGATACCATTAATAGTTCCCTGGACACGTCCAGCACCGTGTTTAATTGCTGTCAAAGTATTTGCAGTTGCCATACCGAGATCATCGTGACAGTGGACACCAAAGACAACTTTATGATCTGATTTAATATTTTCAGTCAAGTAATCAAAGATACGAGCAAACTCTTCTGGAGTCGTAAAGCCAACTGTGTCAGGGATATTGATATAAGATGCACCTGCATCGACCGCTGTTTGAACGACTTGTAAGAGGAAATCCAACTCTGTTCTAGTCGCATCTTCAGGAGAGAATTCGACGATTTCAAACTTAGAACGAGCATAAGAAACATGTTCCTTGATAGCTTCTAAAATCTCTTCCTTGCTCTTATTGAGCTTATACTTACGGTGAATCGGACTAGTAGCGATAAAGACATGAATTTGAGGATACTTGGCATCCTTAAGAGCCTCATAACAAGCATCAATATCAGATTTTACAGAACGAGCTAATCCTGTCACTGCTGTTTTTTGCATGGCTTTAGCAATTTCTTGAACAGCTATAAATGAATCAGGACTAGCAGCCGGAAAACCAGCTTCAATTACAGAAATTCCCCATTTCTCCAGCTGTCTTGCAATGGAAACTTTTTCCTTTATTGAAAAGTTAACACCAGGTGTTTGTTCCCCATCACGAAGGCTTGTATCAAAAAATTCAACTTTACGCATAAGATTTCCCCTTTTCCAAATGTGGTTTTAAAAAAACATCTCGCTCAGAAGCCCAAGCGAGATGTTGATTTACTCCCGCTTGGTAAGCCAAACAGGACTAATGCTTTTGCACTAGCCCGAGTACCTCAACAACAAAGCAAATTGATTAAACTTAGCTGTTTTCATGTTTGACTTTCTCCTTCGTTTGATATCTTGTTTAGTATTTTAGCATAGCTAAAAACACTTGTCAAGAAAAAATCCATTATTTTCTGAAAATTTCCTCAGTAAAGAATATTTTGCTAATTGAAAGTATTTGAAAACTCAAGCGAATTTCCCTATTTTTTCACAGTCAAGTTCCAACTTCTTTCGATGAGTTCTAACACTTCTTCATCTTGCAAACTATCATCAAGCGCCAGACTGAGCCAGTAGCGTTTGTTCATATGAAAGGCTGAATAAATGCCTTTTTTTGAAAGCAAGTCAGCTACTTGGTCGTGTTTGAGGTTGACTGCTTCGACTAGCCCTTCTCTGCCCTTTTCCAGCTTATCCCATGGGATTCTCATCATAACAGCATACCACTTTTGATTGTCTTCATGGCGCAATACAGCAGTATCAGAAGACTTTTCCCACAGATACTCCAACTGATTACCATACTTTTCCTGAACTTGAGTCATGATACGCTTAGTCTGAGGACAGATAAAATCCTGCACATCAAAACAAGCCTTCCGAATCTGGTAGAGAATCTCCAAACAAGCCTCACGGACACTTCCGACAAAACTTCCCCTCATACTTTCCATATGTATTTGAGGATAGAGGTCACCCGTCTCTTGATCAAAGACCTGAAAGTTCACATTATCAGTAGTGATGGAGACTGTCATGAAAAATTCACCCTGCAAAATCTGGCAACTATAGGTCCAGACTTCTCCATTTTTTACAAAACCATAGGCATGAGCTTTTTCTTTATTAAACTGATAGGAGTTAAAAATTTCAAACATAAGTGAAAACTGCTACCAAAAGCTAGCAGTTCCTTTCTATTTTTTAAAAGACAACCTTAGTTCCATGCAATTGTGTCACGCCCAGCTGGTCAATAAAGGTTTGACGGTTGTCCAAGTCAATCCCCCCACCTGGTAAGATTTCAATTTTACCAGCTGCATGTTCCAAAATTCTGTGATAGTGAGCGAAACGTTTCTCTAGCGAGTCTCCAGACACACCAGCACGAGTTAAGATACGAGTGACACCTGCTTGGCTGAGCCAGTCAATGGCTTCCAACTGGTCTTCATCACTCAATTCATCAAAGGCCATGTGAAAGACAATTTCCATTCCTTTAGATGCGGCAATCAGCTTCTCAAGATTAGGCTGATCCAACTTTTTATCAGCAGTTAATGCCCCAAAAACGACTCCTTGACTTCCAGACTGAGCAGTCAAACGAATGTCTTCTAGCATGATTGCTATTTCAAGATCAGTATAGACAAAGTCACCACCACGGGGACGAATCATAGTCATGATGGTGGTGTCGTAGTTAGCTGCCAGTTCAACCGCTGCCTTTGTCACTCCATAGCTAGGTGTTGTTCCTCCCACTGCTAGATTGTCACAAAGTTCGATTCGACGAGCTCCAGCCTGCATCGCTTTTTCAAGCAAGGTCACATTTTCAGCACAAAATTCGTAAATCATTTGATTCTCCTTGATGTTTTCTTTAAATTTATTATATCATATTATTTTAAATATACTTTCATTTTTATCAAGGCAAATAACTACTATTTTAACTATTCTTTGTCAGGAATGACTTTAAAGAGATAGTAGGTGATAAAGATGGTTAGGGCTCCCAGACCAATTTTGACAGGTAAGAGAGGGGCAAAATAAATAGAGATCCCCATCAAGATATAGATAGATACGATGATTTTTTTCTTACGTTCACGCGCGATAGACTTGGTCTCGCGAAAGTCAGCTACATATGTCTGATAGAGCTTGGTGTGATAAAGCCAGTCTTCAAAACGCTTAGAAGATTTTGAAAAGCAAGCGATAGCTAACAAAAGAAAGGGAGTTGTTGGTAAAAGTGGTAGGACAACTCCAATAACAGCTAAAGCCAGTGAAATAAAGCCAATACTGAGGTAAATGAGACGCATGATTTCTCCTAGATAAATTACTCTTCCTCTAGTTTCGCATACAAGGGGGAAATTTGTCAAGCCTCAACAAAAAAGAGCCTGAAATTCATTTTCAGGACTCTGCATTTTATTTAATTTTCTCTTCTTCGTAGTCGCCATTACTACATACAACCTGCTTGCCACCACCACGAACTTTTTTCTCCACTAGGAAGTGTCCGCATTTTGGACAGTCACGGCCAATTGGTTTGTCCCAGGAAGTAAACTCACATTCTGGATAGCGATTGCAACCATAGAAGATACGATTGCGCTTGGTTTTGCGTTCGATGATTTGTCCTTGATGACAGCTTGGACAGTCGACACCAATCTCTTTGACAATTGCTTGAGTGTGACGGCAATCTGGGAAATTACTACAAGCATAGAATTTACCAAAACGACCGAGCTTAATCACCATCGGACTACCACAAACTTCGCAGTCAAATCCAGCTGGCTCATCCTTAATCTGGATTTTTTCCATTTCGGATTCAGCCTTGGCTACTTCTTTAGAGAATGGTTTGTAAAAGGCGTCAATGACCCGTTGCCACTGCTCTTTACCAACTTCGACATCATCCAGTTTTCCTTCCATTTCAGCTGTGAAGGTCACGTTTACAATGTCTGGGAAATATTTAACGATGAGTTTATTGACAATTTCTCCCAGTTCTGTTGGTTCAAAACGTTTGGCTGCTAGTCGAACGTAGTACCGTTTCTGGATGGTTTCAATGGTCGGAGCGTAAGTTGAAGGACGTCCAACACCATTTTCTTCCAAGGTCTTGATAAGGGTCGCTTCCGAATAGCGAGCTGGCGGTTGGGTGAAATGTTGTTCTGGTTTGCTATTGACCTGCTTGACTACATCTCCAACAGCCATATCTGGCAACATCTTGTTCTTATCTGAGTCATTGTAGATAGCAAGATACCCATCAAACTTAACTTGGCTACCATTTGCCGCAAACTGAACCCCATTTTGAGAGAGCTTAACAGCCATGGTATCAAAGATAGCTCCCGTCATCTGGCTAGCTACAAAACGGTTCCAGATAAGGGTATAGAGCTTGAGCTGGTCTTTGTCCAAGTACTTAGCGATACTTTCTGGTGTATTAAAGACACTAGATGGACGAATGGCTTCGTGAGCATCTTGAGCACCTGAGGCATTCTTGACCTTGCTACC
The DNA here is from genome assembly GCF_001837335.1 of Streptococcus sp. HMSC066F01. Classification (GTDB taxonomy): domain Bacteria; phylum Bacillota; class Bacilli; order Lactobacillales; family Streptococcaceae; genus Streptococcus; species Streptococcus oralis_S. The sequence continues at coordinate 146,376 of NZ_KV832119.1, read as the reverse complement.
ATGCTTGGAATACTTGCTACCAAAACGGTCGTTAATGTAGCTAGCCGCTTCATTCTGAGCCACAGGACTGATACGAGTGGAGTCAGTACGCATATAGGTAATCAAACCTTGCACGCCCGATCCGATATTGATCCCTTCATAGAGCTGTTGGGCCACCATCATAGTTTTTCGAGTACGGAAATTAATTTTGTTAGCCGCATCCATCTGCATGGTTGAAGTTGTATACGGTAGGGGCGCATTGCGTTTGCGTTCTTTCTTATCTACCTGGTCTACTGAGAAATCTTTGCTAGTCAAATGGGACAAAACTTCTTTGACTTCTTCGTTGGTGGTCAATTTCATCTTTTTGCCATTCATACCATAGAATGAAGCCTGAAATTGCTTGGTTCCCTTCTTAAAGACACCATCAATTGTCCAGTATTCTTCAGGTTGGAAGGCATTGATTTCATTTTCACGGTCAATAATGAGCTTAAGGGCAACCGACTGCACACGCCCTGCTGATAAGCCCTTCTTAACCTTTTTCCACAAAATTGGCGAAATCGAATAACCTACCAAACGGTCCAAGACACGACGAGCTTGTTGGGCGTCGACCAAATCCATGTCAATCTTGCGAGGTTCTTTAAAGGCATTTTTTACTGCGTCCTTGGTGATCTCATTAAAGACCACACGGTTGGCATCATTCTCGTCCAAGTTGAGAATGTGAGCCAAATGCCAGGAAATTGCTTCTCCTTCACGGTCCGGGTCACTTGCCAGAAAGACTTTATTAGCCTTTTTGGCTTCTTTTTTCAGATCATTGATGAGAGGGCCTTTGCCTCGGATATTGATATACTGCGGTTCATAGTTGTTTTCAATGTCAACAGACATACTGGATTTCTTCAAATCACGGATATGCCCGACACTGGCTAAAACCTTGTAATTTCTGCCTAGATATTTCTCAATCGTTTTCGCCTTGGCAGGCGACTCCACGATGACTAGATTTTTTTTAACTGTTGATTTTTTCTTCTTTGTTGCCGTAGCCACACTATCACACCTTTTCAAAGTAATAAACTTTATAAAGTGTAAACCATTTTTCTATAGCTGTCAAGACTTAACTCCTATATATAGAAGAAAAGTTTATCTGAGTGAACAAATTTCTCCTTAAAATTCAAACTCAGCGAGCACATCTTGACCGCTGGAAATCAGCTTTGCTCCCTCTTGGATCAGGTGGTGGCAGCCATCTGAATGGCCATCTAAAATGTTTCCCGGAATGGCAAAAACATCACGCCCTTCCTCCATAGCTCGCTCACAGGTAATGAGACTACCTGAACGCATTCTTGCCTCTGCTACAATAACGCCACGGCACAGTCCAGCAATGATGCGATTACGAGCTGGAAAGTGAAATTTCAAGGGTTCTTCACCAGGTCCGTACTCGCTAAGTACCAAATGGTGATTGCCAATGTGTTCCTGCAAACGTTTATTGGCGCGGGGATAAAAAACATCCAATCCTGTTCCAATGACAGCAATTGTTCTTCCTCCATTCTGGAGTGCAGCCATATGGGCGGCGGTATCAATCCCTTTGGCTAAACCACTGACCACAATTAACTCGTTTTCCAAACCTTGAATGACTTTCTGGACCGACTTTGCTCCCTGACTAGAACATGAACGACTCCCTACAACAGCAACCTTTGGAAATTTCAACAGGTCTAGATTTCCTTTATAAAATAAGAGTGCTGGAGCATCATAAATCTCACTCAGATCCCAAGGATAACAGTCATCAAGAATAGAAAAGGATGGAAATTTCTGAAACTCCTTCTCCAACTGTGCATCATCTATCTGGAAATAGCGTTCCATAAAGACAGCAGGATTACGACACCCAGATATTTCTGCAATATCACCTAGCAAGAGCTCCTGATCTACAGTCTCGTCGTATTCAAGAACAGTTAAAATTTGTTGATTGGTCAGCCCAGCTTTTCTCAATTTGTAAATCTCATAGTTTGTGATCTTCATATACAACTCCATTTCTTTTTCTACTCATCTATCTATTCGTAAAAAAAATAAAAAGAAGACCAAGGATCTTCTTTTTTTCATTTATTCAGCTTTAGTAGTTGACCAGCTACTTTCAACCATCGGTAAGATTGTTTTTAAAGTTTCCCCATCCCCTTCAAGTGAAACATAGCGGATTTTACCATCATTTGATCGGAAAACCCAGGTAACGAGGTATTTCCCTGATTTAGCAATTGCATTGACAACATAGGCTTCATAGCCTCCAATGGTCGATTTGGAGCCCCAAACCTTACTGAAATCAGAGTTTTGTTCTTTGGAAGTCAAAATACTAGATGAGACAGTCACAACATCCAGTTTAGCATATTCTTCTTCGCTGATATTGAACTGCTCAGCCTTGAAGGTATTCAGCGTAACAATATTGATATCTGTTCCATCACTATACTGTATATCATTTCCACCTTCTACTTCATGGAATTGAACCCATGATTTGGGTACCTTGACAAAGCCATTCTCATTCGATCCGATGATTTGCGTCTCTTCCTTTTTCGCTTCAGAAACGGCAGAGCTAGAGCTACTCGTTTCTTGACTGCTAGAAGAACTAACAACTGCAGACGAACTTTCTTCGGTTGCTGTTTGCGATTTATTGGAACATGAAGCTAAAAAAGCACTAACAGTAACTACAGTACCTAAAATTAATAATTTTTTCATCCTACCACCTTTCCATTTGCATTATAAGAAAAATAAGGACTTCTGTCAAATTCTAACCTAATCCATTCTGTTAGTTTGCGATTTTATAGCTCACATTTAAAGCAAAAACTCTTGAAAAATCTTCAAGAGTTTTATTTTATAATTCTATTCTTCATCCATGCTTAAGACGCTAAGGAAGGCTTCTTGTGGGACTTCTACTGATCCGATAGCTTTCATGCGTTTCTTACCAGCTTTTTGTTTTTCAAGGAGTTTGCGTTTACGAGAAACGTCACCACCATAACATTTGGCAAGTACGTTCTTACGAAGAGCCTTGATATCTGTACGAGCCACAATTTTGTGCCCAATAGCTGCTTGAATCGGCACCTCAAATTGTTGACGAGGGATGATTTTCTTGAGCTTATCCACGATGAGTTTCCCACGTTCGTAGGCAAAATCCTTGTGAACGATAAAGCTAAGGGCGTCCACCTTGTCTCCATTGAGAAGGATATCCATTTTGACCAGTTTAGATGGGCGATACTCTGACAATTCGTAGTCAAAGCTTGCATAACCACGCGTCGAAGACTTAAGCTTATCAAAGAAGTCAAAGACAATTTCAGCAAGTGGAATTTGATAGATAACATTGACACGATTATCATCAATATAGTCCATGGTCACAAAGTCCCCACGCTTGCGCTGAGCCAGTTCCATCACTGCTCCGACAAACTCCTGCGGTACCATGATTTGCGCCTTAACATAAGGTTCTTCAATAGTTGCAATCTTGGTTGGGTCTGGAAATTCAGAGGGGTTAGACACATCCATAGACTCCCCGTCGGTCAAATTAACCTTATAAATAACAGACGGAGCTGTCATGATGAGGTCAATGTTGAACTCGCGCTCTAAACGCTCTTGGATAACATCCATATGGAGAAGTCCAAGGAATCCACAACGGAAACCAAATCCCAGCGCCTGAGATGTTTCTGGTTCAAACTGCAGGCTAGCATCATTCAGTTGTAATTTTTCTAGAGCTTCACGAAGGTCATTGTATTTATTTGACTCGATTGGGTAAAGACCTGCAAAGACCATAGGATTCATTTGCTTGTAGCCATCTAGCGGTTCTGCGGCAGGATTGCTTGCTAGGGTCACTGTATCACCCACACGGGTATCTTGAACCGTCTTTATAGAAGCCGCAATATAACCAACATCACCAGTCGCAAGGAAATCGCGCCCGACTGCTTTCGGTGTGAAAATACCAACTTCCGTCACATCAAAGGTCTTGCCATTGCTCATGAGCTGAATCTTATCGCCAGGTTTGACCACTCCGTCCATAACACGCACTTGCAGGATAACCCCACGGTAAGCATCGTAAACAGAGTCGAAAATCAAAGCTTTGAGTGGTGCTGCAACATCACCCGTTGGAGCTGGAACTTTTTCAACGATCTGCTCAAGAATCTCTTCGATCCCAATACCAGCTTTGGCTGAAGCTAAAACCGCTTCACTGGCATCCAGTCCGATAACATCCTCAATCTCTGTACGCACACGCTCTGGATCAGCTGCTGGAAGGTCAATCTTGTTAATGACGGGCAAGATTTCCAAATCATTGTCCAAGGCTAGATAAACGTTAGCAAGAGTTTGAGCCTCAATCCCTTGAGCCGCATCAACCACCAAAATCGCTCCTTCACAGGCCGCTAGCGAACGCGACACTTCATAGGTAAAGTCCACGTGCCCAGGCGTGTCAATCAAGTGGAAAATATAGGTTTCTCCATCTTTTGCAGTATAATTCAGCTCAATGGCATTAAGTTTAATGGTAATCCCACGTTCACGCTCAAGATCCATACTATCCAGAAGTTGGGCTTGCATTTCACGACTAGAAACCGTCTCCGTCTTTTCCAAAATGCGGTCTGCTAGCGTTGATTTCCCATGGTCAATATGGGCGATAATAGAGAAGTTTCGAATCTTCTCCTGTCGTTTCTTCAATTCTTCTAAGTTCATGATGCTCTTCCTTTCAGGGTATCTATTAATTATAAATTGTTTTTAACATTTTGACAAGACCATACCCTGCTAGGAGTACTAATCTTCGGCAATAAAGCCATCATTTTCGATAAAGTAGTGTTCAGTCATTCCTTGGTCTGTAAAGATGATTCCATGAAGGACACCACCATAGACAGCTCCTCCATCCATGCCAATCTTGCCATCCTCTGTTATCCAAAGCTCAGCAGTACCTCGGTCTTGCTTTAGCAAACCATAAACTGGTGTATGCCCAAAGACAATGGTTTTCCCGGTATGATTTTCAGCTTCGTGGAATGGTTTTCTGAGCCAGACTTTTTTATAATCTGTTGTTTCATGCCAGTCATCCAAGGTCAAGTCAATACCCGCATGAACAAAGATATACTTGTCTGTCTCCACCACAAATGGCATTTGACGAATAAATTCGACCAAGTCTGCCGCTTCTGTCGCAACCCGTTTGGCATCTTCTACGCCATCAACTGGCGCATCCAAGGGACGACCTAAAATAGAGTTAATAGTTGTATCTCCACCATTGCGACGATAATGGTCATAGCTTTCTTCTGGATCATCGAGCCAAGTCAGAAACATATACTCATGGTTTCCTGATAGACAGATAGCTCCATGATTGTCCACCAAATCTTTGACCATTTCTAGAACACGGCGACTATCCTCACCACGGTCAATCAAATCCCCCAGAAAAAGCAACTGAGTTTGACCATCCCAGGTTTTGAGCAGTTCTTCTAGCATACCTGCTTTCCCGTGAACATCTCCAATTACATAATAGTCTGTCATTTATTTCTCCCTCGTTTGCAATAATTCTCTAGCTTGGGTAAGGGCAGCTTCTGTTATATTCTCCCCAGCCAACATCTTAGCTACTTCCTCTACTCGTTCTTCAAGGGTAAGCAAACGAACTGTGGAAACAGTTGAATGCTCATCGCTAATCTTTTCAATAAAGAATTGATAATCCGCGATCGCAATTACTTGAGGTAAGTGAGAGATTGCTAAGACTTGGCCATGCTGACCAATCTTATGAATCTTTTGCGCAATGGCCTGGGCTACACGACCTGAAACTCCCGTATCCACCTCATCAAAGACAATACTGGTCTTTCCTTCCTTACGAGAAAAGGCTGACTTGATAGCCAACATGAGGCGGGATAATTCCCCACCAGACGCAACCTTAACCAAAGGCTTAAAGTCTTCACCAGGGTTGGTGGAAATGTAAAATTCAACTGTTTCATTCCCCTCACGACTAAATTTGCCCTTACTAAAGCGAACCTGGAACTGTGCCTTCTCCATATAGAGATCCTGAAGTTCTTGTTTAATCTCTGCCTCAAGCTGCTGGGCCAAATCATGACGAGCTGATGCAAGTTGCCCTGCCAAATCGACAAGATTAACTTCCAATTTCTTGAGCTCTGCTTCCATGTCTTCAGAAGAAAGGTTATTTCCAGTCAAGAGATTGTACTCATCCATAATCTTGGCAAAATAAAGCAAAACGTCGTCCACAGTTCCACCATACTTGCGGGTAATAGTATTTATAAGGTCTAAGCGATTTTCAACCTGCATGAGGCGATTGCCATCAAAATCCAAATCCTCAATAATATCTTCCAAACGCTTGGTAATATCTTCTAAAACATAGTAGGTCTCAGACAGAGAACTTGAAATTTCACGGTATTCAGGGTCGTATTCTTCAACACTTTCCATGTCATTCATGGCTGAACGGACATTAGCAAGACTGGAGAATTCCTCATTGTCTAACATGCTATAGGCATTGGTCAGCGTATCCGCAATATTTTTATGATTGAGGAGTTTATCTCGTTCTTGGTTAAGAGCCAAGTCTTCACCAGCCTGCAAGTTTGCAGCCTCAATCTCTGCCATTTGAAATTCCAACATTTCGATACGTGCCTTATGTTCCTGTTGGTTTCTCTTGACTTCCAAAACCTGCTTACGCATTTTGCGATAGGCATCAAAGCTCGTCTGATAGGTCTCCTTCAAGTCCAAGAAAGCAGCATCACCAAACTCATCCAACATCTGAATGTGCAGTTGAGGACGCATTAACTCTTCTTGGTCATGCTGACCATGGATATCCACAAGGTGTTGCCCAATAGCACGCAAGACAGAAAGATTGACCATCTGGCCATTCACGCGACTAACACTACGACCATTTTGCAGAATTTCACGCCGGATGATAATTTCATCCCCCATTTCTAAACCTTGCTCATCAAAAAGTTCCTGTAAAAGGCGACTGTTTTCAACCGAGAAAAGCCCCTCAATCTCTGCCTTTGGCGCACCGTGGCGAATAACGTCTGTCGTTGCACGAGCCCCCAACATGAGATTCATAGCGTCGATAATGATAGACTTTCCAGCACCCGTTTCCCCGGTTAAAACAGTCATACCCTTTTCAAAATTGAGCGAAATCGCCTCAATAATGGCAAAGTTTTTTATCGAAATTTCAAGTAACATACTGACCTACCATTTTTTGACTTGTTCAACAATTTCTTCAGCTGCCTCTGCTGTTCTAGCTACAATTAAGATAGAATCATCATCAGCTAGACAGCTAAAAATCTGTTCAGAGAATGCCTCAACCAACTGACTCTTCACAAAAATAGTATTTCCAGGAATGACAGCAAGGTTGATCATATTTCCCATTAACTCAGAACTCACAATGTTGTCCTCAGCCAACTGCAAACTTTTGACGATTGATTTTGGCAACTCATAGATATAGGTGTTGTTTTTCAAAGGAATTTTAACAATCCCAAGCTCCTTGATGTCCCTTGAGACAGTGGCTTGCGTAGCAGAAATACCTGCTTCCTTCAAATGCTCAACGATTTCTTCCTGAGTCCCGATTTGGTAATCCGTAACAAATCTTCTAATTTTTTCAAGTCTCTCTTTTTTATTCATCTTTAAATTCTCTATGTGCTCTCTCTACAACTTTTTCTATTTCAGGAGCAACTTGGTTACTTGCTCCCTCTTCCTTTTTCAAATATGCCAGAAATTCGATGTTTCCATGTCCACCTTGGATTGGTGAATAGTCTAATCCAAATACTGAAAAACCTTGTTCAACTGCCATAGCAGTAACCGATTCAAGGACAGTTTGATGAACCTTGGCATCTCGAATGATTCCATTCTTTCCAATCTGCTCACGACCTGCTTCAAACTGGGGTTTAACCAGAGCCACCACCTGCCCTTGATCAGCCAAGACACGATGCAAAGCAGGCAAAATCAGACTGAGGGAAATGAAACTCACATCAATACTGGCAAAGCTTGGTTCCTGCTCAAAATCAGTCTTTTCAGCATAACGAAAATTAAACTGCTCCATGCTGACAACTCGTGGGTCTTGGCGCAATTTCCAAGCCAACTGATTGGTACCGACATCGACTGCAAAGACCAACTCAGCACCATTTTGCAACATGACGTCAGTAAATCCTCCAGTGGAGGCCCCAATATCAATCGTGGTTGCGCCATCCACTGATAAATCAAAGACCTGCAAAGCCTTTTCCAGTTTTAGACCACCTCGACTGACATACTTGAGTTTTTCACCCTTGAGTTTTAGTTCAGTATCATCTGGGATTTTCTCTCCTGGCTTGTCAAATCTTTCTCCATTAAGGACTGCTACGACAAGTCCAGCCATGACACCGCGTTTAGCCTGTTCTCGTGTTTCAAACAAGCCCTGTTTATAAGCTAGTACATCCACTCTTTCCTTAGCCATTGATTCTCAAACTTTCTACTACTTTCACAATCGGCGCTGTTTCAAAGCTGACTTGCTGGGCAATTTCTTCTAATTTAGCCTCGGCTTGATCAAGAGTTTGGTTACAAAAGGCAGTCGCCTCTTCCAAGCCCAGTAAGGCAGGATAGGTTGATTTTTCAGCTTGTAAATCCTTTTGCGGAGTCTTGCCGATTTCCTCAAAACTAGCTGTCACATCCAGCACATCATCTCGAACTTGAAAGGCCAGCCCAATCAATTCACCAACCGTTTTCAATTTTGTTTGGATTTCTGGTGCTAATTCAGCTATGATAGCAGCTGCTTGAAAGGGATAAGCTAGCAATTTTCCAGTCTTATTGGCATGAATGGTCTGGAGTTCTTCCAAGGACAAATGCTGGTGTTCGCCTTCCATATCTAAAACCTGCCCTGCAACCATACCTAGACTCCCTGAAGCAAGGGATAAGTTGGCAATCAAATCCACCTTGATCTGACTTGGCAAATCTGCCTGCGCTATCAAGGCATAGGGATCTAGGAACAAGGCATCACCTGCCAATATTGCCATAGCTTCGCCAAATTTCTTATGATTGGTCAAACGCCCCCGACGATAATCATCATCATCCATGGCAGGAAGATCATCATGAATCAAGCTTCCTGTATGAATCATTTCCAAAGCCGCAGCCACCTGCGCGTGAGCTGGTTGAATAACCACTCTCAGGGATTCCAAAACTTCTAACAAGAGAAAAGGCCGAATACGCTTGCCACCAGCATGAATGGAATAGAGAACAGACTCTCGCAAACTAGAGGCAAACTGCTGGTCTCCATAAAAATCTTCCAAGGCAGACTCGACAAGAGATAATTTTTCTTGCTTCTTCATTCAAAATCACTTTCTGTTCCGTCTTCTTGCATGACCTTAACCAAGGTCTTTTCAGCCTTGTCCAGCGTCGCTTGGAGCTCTTTTGACAAGACCATTCCCTTTTGAAAGGCAGCAATCGCATCTTCCAAAGCAATTTCACCATTTTCCAAACTTTGGACAATGGTTTCCAGTTCTGCTAGATTTTCCTCAAATTTCTTTTGTTTTGACATCTTTAACCTCTAATTCTACTTGACCATCTCGCATCAAAAGCGTTACTTGATCTTTTTTCTTCAAACTCTCAACCGAGTCTACTACGGACTCTTCCTTTTTGACAATAGCATAACCACGCGCCACGATTCGACTGGTATCCAACATCAGCAGAGCTTCTGAAAGTCGCTTCACTTCAGCAACTTTAGCATCATAAACAAGAGCCATTTGGCTACGTAAGAGCCTATCCAACTGACCAAGCCGGTCTTGATAGCGTTGGATTTTGGTAATAGGTGATATTTGGACCAATTGATGCGTCCTTGCTTGGACTAATTGCTTGTTATCAGAAATCCGTGTTCGCAAACTTTGTTTTAAGCGCAATTGTAGTTGGTCCAAGCGTTGCAAATAGCCATCATACAAGCGCTCTGGCTGTCTAAAGATGACTGACTGACTGCATTTTTTCAGAGCTTCTTGTTTCTTAGATATGACATTTCGGACTGCTGTTGCCATTCGTTTTTCTTGATTTTGTAAATGGCTCAAGAGATCCAACTTGGTCACAGGCGTTGCCAATTCAGCCGCAGCTGTTGGCGTCGCAGCCCGTCTATCTGCCACAAAATCCGCCAAGGTCACATCCGTCTCATGACCAACACTAGAGATGATGGGCAAACGGGATTCAAAAATAGCCCGTACCACGATCTCTTCGTTAAAGGCCCAGAGATCCTCGATGGAACCCCCACCACGACCAATGATGAGAACATCTAGGTCCTCACGTTGATTGGCACGCGCAATATTTCGAGCAATTTCCTCCGCAGCTCCATCACCTTGTACCTTGGTCGGATAGAGAAGGATATCAACACCTGGAAAGCGCCTGCTGACAGTCGTGATGATATCTCGAATAACAGCTCCACTGCGACTGGTTACCACACCGATTCGCTTAGCAAATTGGGGAAGAGGTTGTTTGAAACGTTCTTGAAACAGGCCTTCTTCCGTCAGTTTCTTCTTGAGTTGTTCAAACTGAATCGCGAGAGCCCCGACCCCATCAGGCTCAGCCTTTTCAATGATGATAGAGTAGCTCCCGCTGGGTTCATAGACCTGCACACGCCCAATCACATTGATTTTCATTCCCTCTTCCAAGTCGAAACCTAATTTTTGATAAATCCCAGACCAGATGGTCGCTTGAATGACTGCATGATCATCTTTTAAGGAGAAATATTGGTGAGTAGGTCGTTTACGAAAGTTGGAAACTTGACCAGTTAAATAGACCCGTTCCAAGTAAGGGTCTTTATCGAATTTCATTTTCAGATACTTGGTCAAAGTTGTTACCGATAAATACTTTTCCATCTCCACCTACTATTCATTTTCTTGCTTTTCCATGGGTATTATTATACCAAAAACATGCTTAAAAATCACCTTTTTCCTACTGAAACTAAAGGAAAAATAGAAAAAGGAGGCTAGGCCTCCTCATCTGATTATTTACTGTTTCGCGCTTCTTCCAAAATCTTAGAAATTTTGGTGGTCAAAAGGTCGATAGCAACTGTATTGCTAACCCCTTCAGGAATAACGATATCCGCATAACGCTTGGTTGGCTCAATAAACTGGTGATACATAGGTTTAACTACACCTAAGTACTGGTCAATAACGCTATCTAAACTACGGCCACGCTCTTCCATATCACGCTTGATACGACGAATAATACGCACATCATCATCTGTATCCACAAAAATCTTGATATCCATCAAATCGCGCAGGCGCTTGTCCTCCAAGACCAAAATCCCCTCAACGATAAAGACATCTTGAGGCTCCTGACGATAGGTCTTGCTACTCCGTGTATGCGCTGTATAGTCATAAGTCGGGATGTCCACCGGACGCCCTGCCAACAATTCCTTAATCTGCTCAATCATCAAGTCTGTATCAAAGGCAAATGGATGGTCGTAGTTGGTTTTGACACGCTCTTCAAAGGTCAAGTGAGACTGATCCTTGTAGTAAGAATCATGCTCAATCATGGAAATCTTTTCATCAGGAAAATGAGATAAAATGGCTCTTGAAACACTGGTCTTACCACCACCAGAACCACCTGTCACTCCGATAATGATTGGTCTATTTTGCATGCTATCCTCCGTTTTTTTATCCGTCGTCTATTCTATCACATTTTTTGCAAAATTTATAGTCTGATTTTGGATAGTCTAGGGGAAACATCAATCTATCCCCACAATCTAGTGAAACTAGCTAAAAACCTTCCTTGGTTTGTAGAAATTGCCCCTTTTTTCTAGAATGGCTAGCAATGTATCTCCCTCAAAGGCAGCCAGTTCTTGGTCTGTTTGGTCTAGCTCGATAAAACGACCAAACCGCACTTCTGTAGCCTCTTCTGGAGTTAGGAAAACTTTGACAAGGTCCCCTGTTCCAATTTCAAGAGGATGGAGAAAGTCCAGTTGCCCGACCTCCACTTTTTCAGCAATTTCGTCCAAGGTAAGAGCATCCTCCAGTTGTAACCCTGCAGCACTAGTCCGTGTCAAATGGGACATATGGGCCGCATAACCCAGCTTCTTACCTAAATCAACCGATAAGGTACGGATATAAGTCCCCTTACTGCATTTCACACGAAAGGTAAAACGCGCAAGTTCGCTCTCATAAGAAATCGGACTTGTCCGTTCAAATTGATAAATAGTCACCTGACGTTCTGGACGCTCCACTTCCTGACCAGCACGCGCATACTCATAAAGCTTGCGACCATTGACCTTGACAGCCGAGTACATAGGCGGAATCTGAGTAATAGGCCCAGTCAGACTCGCAATCGCTTCATCGACAGTGGTTTCATCCAAGGGCGACAAAACAGGTGTCTCTGCGACCACTTCTCCACTGGCATCCTCAGTCGTCGTTGAATAACCAAGAGTGATCTCCCCCTCATAGACCTTACCCTCATCCTGCATGAACTCGACCATGCGGGTCGCCTTGCCCACCGCAATGGGCAAAACACCCAACACATCTGGATCCAAGGTCCCACCATGACCAATTTTCTTGGTTCCCAAAATCTTACGCAGCTTAAAAACAGCGTCATGCGAGGTCATCCCCGCTTCTTTTTTTAAATTGATAATACCGTTCATGTGTTGCTTTCTGATTTCATTCATGAAATATCTTCTTCAAGAATTGTAATGTAATTATCTTTTGTAACAAAAGATAATGTGGCTAATCTTCTTGCTTGGTTCATAACTATCCTATCAAATACATTTCTTACAAATCGCCCATTTGCATTTTTATTTTCAGGATTGTTACTATGTAATTCTAAATATTTTTTTAATGTTTCTTTTGCAGAATCATGCAAAATGTATTCTTCATTTTTACAATGTGAAAGAAAAATGTCAAACATTTGGTCCACAGTATAATCTTCAAACGTAATAAAATAATTAAATCTTGATTTTAACCCAGGATTAGATTCAAAAAATTTTTTCATCAATTCATCATATCCAGCAACAATAACCACCAAATCATCTCGATAGTCTTCTAATGCTTTAGTTAACTCAGTTAAACACTCTCGACCATAACTATCACTTTTATCGTTTTCAGTAATACTATATGCTTCATCAATAAACAATACACCACCTTTGGCTTTTTGTATCAATCTCTTAACTTTAGAAGCCGTTTGTCCTTGATATTCTGCTATTAAGTCTGTTCTACTTGCCTCAATAAAGTGGCCTTTACTTAATATTCCTAATGACCGGTACATATTCCCAACGATTCTAGCCACAGTAGTTTTACCAGTACCTGGATTACCTAAAAACGCCATATGCATCGTTCTATTTGTTTTTTTAAGACCGATTTTTTCTCTACTTTGCTGAACTTTATTAAATGCGACTAGATCTTCAATCTCTTTCTTCACATTTTCTAAACCTATTAATGACTTTAAATCATTTGCTAATGCTTTAAATGATTTATTATTTGTTTCTTTCAAAATCAAATAATTTGTATCAATAACTCTAGAGCCAAGATATTTATACAATAATTCCAATATGCTAGTTTGCTTATCTTTGATTGTAGAGAATGTCTCTTTAGTAGTTAAGTTTCCTAATCGTTTTATAAACTCTAAGTCAGCATTTTTAACATTATCAACAATATCTTGAAGAATTACTTCTAATTCATAAGTACTATTTGTTAAATCATCAATTTTCTTCACTTCTGATTTTAACAACTTTAAATAAGTTTCACTAATCATCTACATTCCTTTAAACAATAGAAATAATACTATTAAAACAACAGCGACTACAAGAGTATAGAATCCTTTTCTTAGAAAAACAATCTCTTTTTGTTTCTCTTCTAGTTTTGTTTCAAGACTTTCAACAATTAACTTTAGATTATCTCTCTCTGTTATTGATTTATTATTGATTTCATCAAGGAAATTTTTAAAATTATTTTGTTTTTCTTCAACTTGTAAATGCAAATCGTTAAAACTATTTTCTATTTTCACTAATGTTTTTAGATTCGCTTTTAAAGTATCAATTTCAATTTGAATTTCACTTTGCTTCTCTTCAAGTTGTTCTAACTCTTCTAGCTTTTTATGATGTTTCTTCAATATATCAATTAAATCTTTATTCTGGTTAAAAACGTCATCTAATAGTTTTTTATTACCAGTTTGATATTCTTCTATCTCGTGCAATCCCTGCATAGCTTTATCATTTGCCTCTTTGGCTGCAATCAAAGACTTTGAAATACTTTGAATATACTCATCATCCAATATTTGGAAAGTTTCATAAATGGTATTAAATTCCTGAATAATCTTTTTAATATGCTTGTTTTGTTCAATCATTCTATTTTGAACAGCATCGGTGAGAGCATTTAAATCCTTACCTTTAACATCATATTCCATACCAATAAATCCTAGCATAGGATCGTCTTGTGGGACAGTCGGTAAATCTGATTGTTCTGGAATTTCTTCACTAAAAGCTTTCAACGCTTCTTTTTTTTCATTAAATCTTTCAGACTTTGCTAAAACCTGAATCTCTAATTCTTCTGACATAACATTCTCCTATAGTAAATCGTTTAATGCACTTTGCATTTCTTCAAGTTCACTTTGCTTTTCATCAAAGTATATTTCATTAGCTAATAATCGCTGTTTGAAATCAATCTTTGAATTAGAAAACTCCTCTTGAACATTACCAAGAAGTTCTCTTAGTTTTTGATGGTTCTTAGCCATCTTAATGAATATATCATTTCGCTTAACAGCAACATTTTGCTCGGCAACAAAAATTTGAACATCCTGAATTCTTAACAATTCGTTTTTCTTATTAGCTTGTTTCTTTTGATTTTCCTCAATTAATTTTTTTGAAATAAATTGATCAAGTCCGTTAATGATTATCGCTCCCAAGATTCCAGTTAGTAAACTCGCAAAGAACATCCCTAAAATATTAGCAATTGTTCCTAGGAGTTTTATTTCAAAAGTCATACCTGGTACCTTATTTAAGAACTGCTCAAAATATTCTCCTAAAAACATTGCTCCTACAGCAACTAAACCAGAAGTAATGATTTTTGAAATGTGAGCTATCTTAATTGCTGTAGAATGTGTTTGATTTTCAGGGTTAGATAAATAAGAAATGCTTTCTCTGATAGAACCAAATAATTGTTTAATCAAGTTTGGAAGTTTTTGTAATTTCTGGTTAAATGCGCCAATAATTTCTCCAACAATGCTTCCAACAAAACTATCTACACCCACTTTAATAAAATCTTTGATTTTACCAAAAAATGAATGAAGTGCTTTTTTCATTTCCTCCATAAATGTATCAAAAGATTGTTTTTTTGCTTTAAAATACCTCACTAGAGCATTCATAATTTCCTTCAGCATTCCAAAAAGAGCTGCAACAAACATAGCTTTTATAGCATCTTTACCAGCTTTATTGGCCATTCTGACAGAAGCTTTCTTTGCAATATCCTTATTAATAGCTTTCTTTGCTGTCTTCTCAGCCTTAAGCATCTTCTTTGAATCAGCTGCTAGTTTATCATTTAATCTTTTATTATTTTCAGCTTTAAGATTTCGCTTTTCGGCATCTGAGATATTCATCTTATCTATTTTTTCATTTGCTTTTTTAACTTGTTCTCTAAGATTTCTTTCTCTTAGTTCCTTATTTTTTATGTAATCGCTATTAGATTTTGCGCCTTTACTTTTATTAAGAGATTCATTAGTCGCAGATAAATTTTCAGATTTGTTAGCTAAATCAGAAGGATCAATATCTGCTATTTTTCTCCATGGATTTTCAAAAATCTGTTTTCGCGGTACGATGTGATCCAGATTAGCTTTTTCGTTTATTTTTAATTTTTTTCCGGTGTATTCATCCTTCAAGTTTCCTAATTTTTGCTTATGTTTCATTGCCTTATTTGCATCAGTATATCTTTTGTCTTTAACAATCTGATCAGCAATTTCTTTTGTATAGCCATTTGGGTTCTTTTCGTTATATTGCTTTAGTAATGTATCACTTGTCATATCTAAACCAATTTGATTCCCGAATTGATTCCAAATTTCATCCAAAATAACATCTCCTAATTTATCCGGTGAACTAATTTCTTTACAATCTACTTCTAATTTCTCAAGATTAGAAAACTCCATTGTAAATTGCTGTTCCAATAGTTCTTCTAACTCATCATAGTTTAAATTTTCGGACTCATTTACTTCTTCAGTATTCAATACTAATAATTCATTTTCCACTGCTTTCTCACTCGCCCTTCAGCGCTTCAAACTTCGCTTTCATAGTTGGATTTTTTCGGGTCAATTTTTTAACTGAAACATCTTCCAACTTGTTATTAGCGAGGCGGAGTTGGTTTTCGGATGTGGTTAGGAATTTCTTGACCTCTTCCATTCGTTTGATGGCCTTGTCGATTTCATCGATTGCTTTACCAAAGTTGGTCGAAGCAGAGTTGTAGTTTTTGGCAAAAGCTACTTTGAAGGCATCCAAGTCTTCTTCAAAATGTGTAATATCGATATTTTGCTCCCGAACCAAGGCTAACTCCTGCTTGTATTTTAGGGAATTGAGCGCCGCATTTCGTAAGAGACCAATTAACTGGATAAAGAACTGGGGACGAACCACATACATCTTTTCATACTCGTGGCTGACGTCAACAATCCCAGTGTTAAAGTAGTCGTTATCTGCTTCTAACATGGTCACCAAAACAGCATACTCACAGTTCTTCTCCCGACGGTCCTTGTCCAATTCCTTATAAAAGTCGGCATTCTTGTGCTTCTTCTCTGTGCCGTCCGCTTCATTTTTCATTTCAAACATGATAGAAATGAATTCTAACCCATTTTCATCAAAGTCACGGAAGATAAAGTCGCCTTTAGAACCACGCGCAGAGACCTTGTTATCCTTCTCAAAGTAGGCATTTGGAAAAGCGAAACTGCGTACCTTGTTAAACTCACTCTCTGCATAGTGTTCCAGACTTTCTCCGATGGCTTTTGTAGATTGTTGAGCCTTGAAATTCTTGTAAAATTCAACCTGCTCACTGGCCGCCTTGAGCTGGGCTTCGTAATTTTGCTTGAGGGAAGATAGAGATAACTCATTTTCCTTTTCTTGCAAGAGGAGTTGATTTTTGACCTGATCGCGCTCTTTTTCAAGGTTAGAAAGGGTCTTTTGCAGTTGATTTTCATGCTCTAAACGCAAGGTAGCCAATTGGCTTTCCAAGGCCTGTACTTCCTTATCCTTTGCCAATAAAGCCTGATGACTGGTTTGTTCAACCTCTTTCTTAGCCAGTTCTCTCTCTATATCAAAGTTTTGGATTTGACTCTGTAATTGCGCAATTTCTTGGTCTTTTTGAGCTAGTTTAGACTGTTGCTCATTCATAGCCTTCTGCTCAGCCAAGGCTAGTTCCTGCTTCATGCGATCGTGTAATTCCTTATCAAACTCAGCTGTTCTCACTTGGGACAAGAGTTCGGCATACTGGCTCTCATTTACTGTAAAGACTTCCCCACAGTTGGGGCATTTGATTTCGTTCATATCTTTCCTCTTTCTAGACTTCTCTAACCATTATATCATGCCCGAGGGAAAATCAAAAACAGTGAGTCGAAACCCACTGTTTATCTGTTTACTTTAAACTTTTTCCAAGGCCAAGCGCAAATCTTCAATCAGATCATCTACATTTTCAAGACCGATAGACAAGCGGATTTGGTTTGGTGTGATACCTGCAGTTTCTAGGTCCTTTTCAGACAACTGTCCATGAGTTGTTGTGGCTGGATGGACCACAAGGGACTTAGCATCTGCAACGTTTGCTAGGTTAGAGAAGATTTCCAAATTATCAATTACCTTGCGAGCTTCTGCCTCTCCGCCTTTAACATGGAAGGTAAAGATTGAACCAACACCTTTTGGCAAATATTTCTCAGCCAAGGCATGATAAGGACTGTCAGCTAGTTTTGGATAATTTACCTTCTCTACCTTAGGATGGTTGACAAGGAAATCAACAATTTTCTCTGCATTTTGCACATGACGTTCAACACGAAGAGAGAGAGTTTCAAGCCCTTGGAGCAAGAGAAAGGCATTAAATGGCGACAAGGCAGCACCTGTATCACGGAGCAATTGAACACGAACAGCGATAATAAAGGCTGCCGCACCCACATCACGAGTATAGCTCAAGTTATGGTAACTTGGGTCTTCCTCAACAAATTGAGGGAACTTCCCTGAAGCCTCCCAGTCAAAACGACCACTATCGACAATCACTCCACCAATAGTCGTACCATGCCCACCGATAAACTTAGTTGCTGAGTGAATGGAAATATCTACACCGTGAGAGAAGACGTTAATCAAATATGGTGTGGCAAAAGTGTTGTCCGAAACGAGAGGAATCTTGTGTTTATGCGCAATCTCAGCCAATTTTTCTAAGTCAGGAATGTTAATCAAGGGATTCCCCAAGGTTTCAATCAAGACAAGCTTGGTATTGTCATTGATAGCTGCTTCTACTTCTTCCAAATTATCCACATCCACAAAGGTAGTTGTGATACCGTAACGAGGAAGGGTTTCTTTCAAGAGGTTGAAGGTCCCACCGTAAATAGTTGACGCAGCCACCACATGGTCACCTGCGTGAGCAAGCGCCAAAATAGTGTAGGTTACAGCAGCCATACCTGATGCAGTCGCTAGTGCTCCAACACCACCTTCAAGTGCAGCGATTCTTTCTTCAAATGCCGCTGTTGTAGGGTTTGTGATACGAGTATAAATGTTCCCTGGTTTTCTCAAGGCAAACAAATCAGCACCTTCTTGCGTGTCATCAAAAACGAAGGATGTTGTTTGATAAATCGGTACTGCACGAGACTTAGTTGCCGGATCAACTACTTGCCCAGCATGTAATTGTAGAGTTTCAAATTTAAAATCACGAGTCATAAGACGACCTCCAAATAGCTTCATTAGGGATATTGTATCATCTTGTGCTAGTCTTTTCCAATACCGTTTTTCTATATTTTGATATAAGGAACAACTATGACTAGTCTTACACATCAAACAAAAAAGCACGATTAACTCGTGCCCGTTTTTTAATCTACATAAGTATCTTCGTTTTTATTGAGGAAGGCGTAAGGCAAGCCCATCAAGAGACCTCCTCCGATAAAGTTCCCGACAAAGGTTACACCCCAGTGACGAAGAATATTAGGTATGTCAAAGTTAGCAATTGAATCAGCTGCAACACTGAACTTAACAATCGCAAAAGAAGCAAAATTCGCAGCAATGTGTTCGTTTGTTAAGAATACAAACATGTAAATTGCTGATAAGACAAGCCAAAGTTTGGCGCCACCGTCTTTCACCAAAACAAAGGAAAGAATGGCAATGTTTACAAAGATATTGGCTAAAATACCTTCAAGCAAGACTAGCTCATTGGAACGACCTAACTTCATCTCTACAACCCCTGAAATGAAGCTATCATGTGTTAGATTTGCATAGGCTGCTGAGTGAGCAAAGCCCCAACCTGCTATCAAGGCTCCGATAAGGTTGAACAAGGTACAGTAAAGCAAAATCTCAGCTGTTTTTCTCCATGAGATTTTTTTCAAGAAACTACCAGCTGTCAAAAACATCATATTCGAAGTTACCAGCTCAGCATTCAAGAAAACAATGTAGGCCAATCCCCAAGCAAAAACAAATGGGAAGAGGAAACGTCCACTACCTGGTGCGATTTTATTTATCAAGTCAGCACCAACCGCACCTGCAGCCGTGCTAAATGTTAAAAAGGCACCTGCAAACATGGAACGAATCGCATACTTAAACTTACTTTGGCTATAAAGACTTTCTTTCTTCTTGCAAGCAAATTCAATCTTTGAAATAAATTCTGAAGAGACCATAAAAAACTCCTAAACTTTTATTTGTGATAATTATAACATAATTCTTGTTTTCTAGAAAGCGTTTTCCGTAAATTTCTAAAATATTTATCTTAAAAATCTATATCGTAAGGCTTACAAACCTTTTTCATAAGAACTATTTTGATTCTATTTATTCATATAAAAAACCAGTGAAATAGCACTTCACTGGTTCATTCTTAATATCGTTGTCTATACGGTTGATTAAAGGCCTTCAAAATATCCTCAGAAGTCTCAGAATAAGCTTTTGATTCTTTAAAGATACCTTTGACGATTATACGCTCGGTTTCATCATAATCAACACAAGTAACCAAAGTAATCTCCTGCACACCAATACGATCATCGATTTCATCTACACGGTCTGGTGTAACACGTTTTACTTCTGTAATCTCATAAGTATAAACTTTATCCTTATCCGTCAGATAAATTTTCATACCCGCTTTGGCATTGACCAAAGGTGAGAAAAGCATTTGACTGGCATTTTCAGCAGTAAAGATATGGTGACTTGCTAGAGAATAGTTGCCTTCTCCCATTTTTTGATCTGGTTTCATGGTCCCTGCTCCGTAGAACAGGTTTACATTGTCCAAACCTTTAAAAATCGGTAAGTTAATCTCCACTTCGGGAATAGCAATACCTCCAATAACGGGAAGTTTCTGAGCATCCCATTGTGAAGCCAATACAGCTTCGGATGAAATAGACTTAACAGAGTCAAAATCAAAATTCCCTTCGGTTTTTAGATTTTCATCTATATTTTCCTTAGTGACTTGATTGACTTGGTATTTATTGGTATTCCAGACCAAAAAGATATCGCGAATCTTTGAATTAAAAATTAAAGCTAGCGATAAAAGAATTAAGAAACCTGCTAAAATATTAATAAATAGATTTCTGCGCTTATTCTTCTTATTTTTCGTTTTTTTATGAGACATTATGCTTCACCTTCTGTTTCAATTTCAGTCCCAACTTCTTCTTTTTCTGCCGCAGCAACCGTTGTAAAGGTCACAATCTTAGCATCCTGATCTAGACGCATCACCTTAACTCCCATAGTTGAGCGTCCAGTTTGTGAAATATTGGCAACGTTAGTACGGATCATGACACCTGTATCTGTGATAATCATCAGGTCTTCATCTCCTTTAACAGTAAGAAGACCTGCCAGAGGACCATTCTTCTCAGCAACATTGGCTGTCTTCATCCCTTTACCACCACGGCCTTTAGTAGGATATTCAGTAGCAAGTGTACGTTTACCATATCCTTTTTCAGTGATGATAAGAACTTCGTCTTGGTTCGTAATCACGCTAGCACCAACTACTGTGTCCCCTTCACGAAGATTGACTCCTCGGACACCTGTCGCGATACGGCTCATGCCACGAACAGCTGATTGATTAAAGCGAACGGCATAACCAAACTTGGTACCTATGATAATATCCGTATCTTCTTCTGTCAGCAAGACATTAATCAATTCGTCTTCATCCTTAAGATTCAAAGCTTTAAGTCCATTTTGACGAATATTAGCGAACTCTTTGACACTGGTTCTCTTCACGACACCATGACGAGTTGTAAAGAAGAGATAAGCGTCATCACTACGTTCAGACTCAACGTTGATGATGGTCTGAATACTCTCACCTTCGTCCAACTTCAATAGATTGACAACTGGCAAGCCCTTAGCAGTACGACCGTATTCAGGGATTTCATAACCTTTCAGTCGATATACGCGTCCTTTATTGGTAAAGAAGAGCAAATGATCATGGGTGCTGGTTGAAACCAACTCACGCACAAAGTCATCATCCTTAACTCCCGTACCTTGAACTCCACGGCCACCACGTTTTTGAGCAGTGAATTCACCTTGGTCCAAACGTTTGATATAGCCCTTATTAGAAAGGGTAATCAAGACATCCGTTTCTTCAATCAAATCTTCATCTTCAAGAGTTAAGACTTCTCCGATCATCAACTCCGTACGACGCTTGTCACCAAACTTGCGTTTGACTTCGTCCAATTCCTCTTTGATAATTTGCGCCACGCGCTCAGGTTTGGCAAGAATATCAGCCAAATCTGCAATCAAGGCAATCAATTCATCATATTCAGACTGAATCTTATCACGTTCCAATCCTGTCAAACGACGAAGACGCATATCAAGGATAGCTTGACTTTGACGTTCAGAAAGCTTGAACTTGTTCATCAACTCTGCTTGCGCTTCCGCATCCGTTTCACTAGCACGGATAATACGAATCACTTCATCAATGTGATCCAGAGCGATTAAAAGACCTTCTAAGATGTGCGCACGCGCTTCTGCTTTTTCCTTGTCAAAACGAGTACGGCGAACAACCACTTCTTTTTGGTGCTCGATATAAGCATCCAAAATTTGACGAAGGGACAAGATTTTTGGCACACCATTTTGAATCGCCAACATGTTGAAACCAAAGTTGGTTTGCATCTGGGTCATCTTGAAGAGGTTGTTAAGGATAACGTTGGCAGACGCGTCGCGTTTAACCTCGATTACAAAGCGAACTCCTTCACGGTTGGACTCATCACGTACGGCTGTAATGCCCTCAATTCGTTTTTCCTGAACCAAGCGAACAATATGCTCATGTACCTTGGTTTTATTAACCATATAAGGGAATTCCGTTACAACAATCCGCTCACGACCCGTCTTAGTGGTTTCAATCTCTGTACGAGAACGAAGGACAATGGAACCTTTACCAGTCTCATAAGCCTTATGGATACCTGATTTCCCCATGACAAGAGCACCAGTCGGAAAATCTGGACCAGGCAAGACTTCCATCAAGTCCTTAGTCGTCACTTCAGGATTATCCATAACCAACTTCACTGCATCAATGGTTTCACCCAAGTTGTGAGGTGGAATATTGGTTGCCATCCCAACAGCGATACCAGTTGCTCCATTGACCAAAAGGTTTGGAAAACGAGCAGGCAAAACCAAGGGTTCACGTTCGTTAGCATCGTAGTTATCTACGAAATCAACAGTGTTTTTATTGATATCACGAAGCATTTCAAGAGCAATCTTGCTCATACGTGCCTCAGTGTACCGCTGCGCGGCAGCACCGTCCCCATCCATAGAACCAAAGTTTCCATGCCCATCAACAAGCATGTAACGGTAGCTCCACCACTGAGCCATACGAACCATGGCTTCGTAAATAGAGGAATCTCCGTGTGGGTGGTATTTACCCATAACATCCCCTGTAATACGGGCTGACTTTTTATGAGGTTTATCTGGTGTAACACCTAGTTCATTCATTCCGTATAGAATACGACGGTGAACAGGTTTTAAGCCATCTCGAACATCAGGAAGGGCCCGCGCGACGATAACGCTCATGGCGTAGTCGATAAAGCTGGTCTTCATCTCCTTTGTCAGATTGACATTCACTAAATTTCTATCCTGCATTCATAAATGCCTCATTTCACTATTAGTAATTAGATATATTATACCATAATTTGTCATTCATTTCAGTCTTTGAAAACCACTAAAACGTTTACATCAATAACCGAATAGAATATTCGTGACAAAGCTTTTTAAAAGTGATAGAATGAAAGTGTCTGGGGATTCCCCTAAAAAAAATGAAGGAGATGTTTAGATAATGACTTCAACTAAACAACACAAAAAAGTGATCCTTGTTGGTGACGGTGCCGTAGGTTCATCTTACGCTTTCGCACTTGTTAACCAAGGAATTGCACAAGAGCTTGGAATTATCGAAATTCCACAATTACACGAAAAAGCTGTTGGTGATGCGCTTGACCTTAGCCACGCCCTTGCCTTCACTTCACCTAAAAAAATCTACGCTGCTCAATACTCTGACTGTGCAGACGCTGACCTTGTTGTTATCACTGCAGGTGCTCCTCAAAAACCAGGTGAAACTCGCCTTGACCTTGTAGGTAAAAACTTGGCTATCAACAAATCAATCGTAACACAAGTTGTTGAATCAGGTTTCGATGGTATCTTCCTTGTTGCAGCTAACCCAGTTGACGTTTTGACTTACTCAACTTGGAAATTCTCTGGATTCCCTAAAGAACGTGTTATCGGTTCAGGTACTTCACTTGACTCAGCACGTTTCCGTCAAGCACTTGCTGAAAAATTGGATGTTGATGCTCGTTCCGTTCACGCCTACATCATGGGTGAACACGGAGATTCTGAGTTTGCGGTTTGGTCACATGCTAACATCGCTGGTGTAAACCTTGAGGAATTCCTTAAAGACACTCAAAACGTTCAAGAAGCTGAATTGATTGAATTGTTCGAAGGTGTTCGTGACGCTGCTTACACAATCATTAACAAAAAAGGAGCTACATACTACGGTATCGCAGTAGCACTTGCTCGTATCACAAAAGCAATCCTTGATGACGAAAATGCAGTACTTCCACTTTCAGTCTTCCAAGAAGGTCAATACGGTGTTAAAAACGTCTTTATCGGTCAACCAGCTGTTGTTGGTGCACACGGTATCGTTCGTCCAGTAAACATCCCATTGAACGACGCTGAAACTCAAAAAATGCAAGCATCTGCTAAAGAATTGCAAGCTATCATTGATGAAGCATGGAAAAACCCTGAATTCCAAGCAGCTTCTAAAAACTAATGAAAAGAAGGTTCTCAAACATGGGAACCTTTTTCTTTTTGCCCTAAAAATGCCTCAAAGCAATTAAAAAAGCCTACTGACCAAGCTAGAAAGCTTGATACAATAGGCTTTTTGAAAATTCATTATTTAACAGCGTCTTTAAGAGCTTTACCAGCTTTGAATGCTGGAACTTTAGAAGCTGCGATTTTGATTTCTTTACCAGTTTGTGGGTTGCGACCTTTACGTGCAGCACGCTCACGAACTTCAAAGTTACCGAAACCGATCAATTGAACTTTTTCACCAGCTGCAAGGTATTCAGTTACTGCTGCAAATACAGCGTCAACTGCTGCTGCTGAATCTTTCTTAGTCAATTCTGTAGCTTCTGCTACTTTAGCGATCAAATCTTGTTTGTTTGCCATGTTAACAAATCCTCCAAATAATTTCTAATTAACAAATATAATCATATCCTAAAATCGGCTATAGGTCAAGTCAAAAACACTATTTTGACCATTTTTTCTCTATTTTTTTAGGAATTGTAGCGAATTAGAATTGCCCAAGCATTCTCTCCAGTATGAGTTTGAATAATAGAGCCAGTTTCCAATACAGAGATTGGCTTCTCAACATAAGGTTGCAATAATGCCTTCATCTCATTCGCCAATTCGTTCGTTCCAGCATAGGAAATTCCAATTTCTGCAACTGATTTTTGGGAAAGAGTGTTGGTTAATTCCTCAAGCCACTTTTTGAAAGTTTTCGCTCCACGTCCTTTGGCGATTGGTTGGAGTTCGTGGTTTTTCATCTGCATTACTACACGAATATTCAAGAGTGAGCTTAGTAATCCTGTCACACGTCCAATACGACCACCCTTAACTAAGTTTTCTAGCGTCGAAACACCGATATAGAGTTCTGTATGATTTTTGACGTCCTCTACATGAGCTAAGATCGTTTCTAAATCTTTACCTTCTTTAGCAAGTTTTGCGGCTTCAACTACTTGGAACTTCATTGCTTGATCTGTAAAAGAACTATCAATAACCGTTACATCAGCAGTTGAGAGACTGGCCCCTTGGCGAGCAGCTTCCACAGTTCCAGACAAGGCATGGGACATGTGAATAGCGATAATTTGACTGCCATCTTTACCTAGTTCTTCAAAGACCTCAGCAAACACTCCTACAGGTGGCTGGCTTGTTTTAGGCAGATTCTTGCTTTGTTGCATAAGATGAAGGAATTCTCCCTCTTTCAAATCTGCATCCGAATAAAGCACACTATCAATCATAACTGATAGAGGGACAACAGTGATATTTAATTCTTTAACTACTTCTGGTTCGATAGTAACAGAAGAGTCCGTTACAATTTTTACTTGTGTCATAATTCAATCTTTCTATTCTTCTCGATAGGATTGGGATTTTCTCTTTTATTATATCAAAAAAATGATAAAAAATCATAAGTGATCCGATGAAAAGAACTGAATTTTTGGTATAATCTATCTATAGAAAAGTGAGGAACAGCTATGATTCGAAAACTTCAACCGATTATCACTATTATTTTTGGAGCTGCTATCTATGCCTTCGGTCTTACTTACTTTGTTGTTCCTTATCATTTATTTGAGGGAGGGGCGACAGGTATTACCTTGATTACCTACTATCTTTTTAAGATTCCTGTCTCATTGATGAACCTCTTAATTAATATCCCTTTATTTATCCTGGCTTGGAAGATATTTGGACCTAAGACCCTCTACTCCAGTCTTTTAGGATCTATTTCACTTTCCGTTTGGCTAGCAATTTTTGAGCGCATTCCTTTGCACATCGACTTGCAAGGGGATCTCATCATTGTCGCTTTAGTCTCAGGAGTCTTACTGGGGGTTGGTTTAGGAATTATCTTTAATGCTGGTGGAACCACTGGTGGCTCTGATATCGTTGCCCGTATCCTCAACAAATACACCAATATTTCGATTGGTAAATTGCTCTTTGGGATTGACTTTTTCATCCTGATGTTGATTTTGATTATCTTCCAGGATCTTCGTCTAGTTACCTATACCCTCTTATTTGACTTTATCATCGCTCGTGTTATCGACTTGATCGGCGAAGGAGGTTATGCTGGTAAAGGATTTATGATTATTACACAATATCCTGTTCAATTGGCCAAAGAGATTAACGATGAACTCGGACGTGGCGTTACCTTTATATCTGGTCAAGGCTACTACAGCAAAAAGGATTTAAAAATTATCTACTGTATCGTCGGTCGAAACGAAATCGTTAAAATGAAAGATATGATTCACAAAATTGATCCTCAAGCCTTTATCACCATCACTGAGGCTCATGAAATTCTGGGTGAAGGATTTACTTATGTGAAAGATTAAAAAAGCTGGGAATTCCCAGCTTTTATTCTTCTTCTGCGAGGGTTGAATGGCGGAACCCGTAAGTAAAGTAAATGACTAGAGCAACTACAAGAGCGATGCCAAAGGCAATCCAGGTATCTAGACTATATTGAAGCATAAAGGAAACACAGATAAGGATGGAAAGGATTGGCAAAAGTGGTACCAAAGGAGTTTTAAACTCTCCCTCTTTTGGCATACCCTTATCCTTTCTGAGTTTTATTATTCCGTAGGCTAGCAAAATGAGATAAGCTAGCGTACAGATATTTAAGAAGGCTGCAATACTGGCTAGAGGAAAGACTCCTGCAGCAATGGCTGAAGCAACTCCTGTTAAGAGAGTCGCATTTTTAGGAACGCGACTGGTCTTGCTTAATTGTTTGAAACTTTGAGGTAAAAGTCCATCACGCGCTAAGCTATAAATCATCCGAGATAAAGCATAAGTCATAGAGATACATACGGTTATCAGAGTTAAAATGGCTACAAGCGAAACATAATTTGCTGCCCAGCCGATACCAATACTCCGTAATGAAAATGCTACTGCATCGTCCACATTGAGTTTACTGTAGTGAACAATCCCTGTCAATACTAAGGTTACCAAGGCATAGAGAATGGTGACGATTGTTAGAGAAAGCACGATTCCGCGAGGAATATTTTTTTGCGGACTTTGAATTTCATCAACTGCCATGGAAATTGACTCAAATCCGAGAAATCCAAAGAACATCAAAGATGCGCCCGCCATAATCCCTGTACTTCCACCATATAGTTGACCAAAACCAAAGGGAGCAAAATTCGTCCAATTTTCAGGCTTGATGTACCAAATACCAACTAGGATAAATAAGGCGAGAGCTGAGAATTTCAAGACCACTAAAAGCGAATTAAATCTCAAAGCTGCTTTAGAATTTAATAAAACCAATCCCGTTACCAAAGTAAGTACTAAAATAGGCAGAAGATCGATATAGGTGCCTTGTTCAGGGTTAAAGGTTCCATTCAAGGCTTGGGGCATGGAGATACCATAATTACTGAGCAATCCCTTAAAGTAAGCTGCCCAGCCAGACGCCACACCTGAAACAGCCGTCATGAATTCCATGATGGTCAGCCAGCCAGCAATCCAGGCTGGCAATTCTCCTAAAATCGCATAGAGGTAACTATAAGCACCACCAGTAGCAGGCACACGAGAGGCAAATTCTGCGAAAAAGAGGGCTGATAGAGAAACACACAGAGCAGAAATCACAATGGAAATCACTAATGAGGGACCAGCTAAGGTAGCCGCTGCTGTTCCTGTAATGGTGAAAATCCCTGTCCCCACCATGGCACCAATCCCTAGAAGAATCAAATCCCACAATTTCAAATGGCGATGCATCTCTGTCTGTCTCAGACTAACATCCTTGGTTCTAAAAATATTCATACTTCATCTCCACTAAATGTAATTGTTTTATTTTACCATATAAAAACAGTTTTGTGAATATTTATTAGGTTCTTTTTTGAAAAAAATTCTGAACAGAAAGGATTTCTGTTCAGAATTTGCATTTTTACCCACTGATTCTTTCAATTAGTTACCTATCAAGCGAGTAGGTTCAACAGTATACTCCATTGAAAGTTTTTTGAGGATTTTGGATTTTTAAACTTCAAAGTAAGGGAACGGACTGTCACTATCTAAAGGACGATTTGGAACTTCTTGTTCCAAAATAGCGCGCCAACCAGATACCAATTCTTCAAAAGTCAGTTGTGCTTCTGGAGAAGCTGTTGTCAGCTTCCGACCAAACCAAGCCATGGTTGCAGTTTCAAACTGAAGCATAGCGTACTGGATTACTGGTACATTTGCCTCTTCATAATTTTCATTTACTGCACGCGCTACTTCTGCCGCTTGCGGAAGGAGTTGATTGCTGATTTTATCGACAACAGTCGCATCCATCTCTCTCCATGAAAGAAGTTGACCATTTACCTGATAAAAGAGCTCAAAGGTTTCTTGATTTTCCTTGAAATTAGCAAGAACAAAAGCACGTTCTACTGCCTCAGGACCACCAGCAGCTTTTACAGCGTTTATCAAAAGGTTTTGTTCCATTTGTCTCCAATAATCATCTGCTTCTTCTACTAAATCAATTGTGAAAGGTGGAACAATTTCCTCAGCAGGAATTTCACCTTTATTCGCTTTTTCAACATTACCAAATAATTTTTTTAAGAATCCCATTTGCTTCTCCTTTTGAGTTTTATCCGACAGATCCTTCCATTTCATAGCTAATCAAGCGGTTCAGCTCAACTGCATATTCCATTGGAAGTTCTTTTGTGAAGGGTTCGACAAACCCCATAACGATCATCTCTGTTGCCTCAGATTCTGACAAACCACGGCTCATGAGGTAGTATAGTTGTTCTTCTGAAATCTTAGAAACCTTAGCTTCGTGCTCCAAAGCAACTTGCGAGTTGTGGATTTCATTAAATGGAATAGTATCTGATGCTGATAAGTCATCCATGATAATGGTATCACACTCGATGTGAGAAACAGATTTCTTAGAGTTCTTGTTAAAGGTTACTTGTCCACGGTAGTCGACCTTTCCTCCGCCTTTAGCGATGGATTTAGACACGATAGACGAGCTTGTATGTGGGGCGTTGTGGATCATCTTGGCACCAGTATCCTGATGTTGCCCTGCGTTAGCAAAGGCGATTGAAAGCATGGTACCACGTGCTCCTTCTCCATCTAGGTAAACAGATGGGTATTTCATAGTTGTTTTGGCACCTAAGTTTCCATCGATCCACTCAACAGTTGCATCTTTCAAAGCTTTGGCACGTTTTGTTACCAAGTTATAGACATTATCAGACCAGTTTTGGATGGTTGTATAACGCATATAAGCTCCGTCCAAAGCGAAAATTTCTACAATGGCAGCGTGCAAGCTGTTACTTGAATAAGTTGGCGCTGTACAGCCTTCTACGTAGTGGACACTCGCTCCTTCATCAACGATAATCAAGGTACGTTCGAACTGACCTGTATTTTCGTTATTGATACGGAAGTAGGTTTGAAGTGGAATATCTACTTTGACACCTTTTGGCACGTAGATAAAGGTTCCACCAGACCATACTGCTGAGTTGAGGGCAGCCAATTTGTTATCTGTTGGCGGTACCAACTTAGCGAAGTATTGTTTAAACAAGTCTGGGTATTCCTTGAGGGCAGAATCCGTATCTGTAAAGATAATCCCCAATTTCTGGAACTCTTCCTTCATGTTATGGTAAACCACTTCTGACTCATACTGGGCAGAAGCTCCTGCTAGATAAGCACGCTCAGCTTCTGGAATTCCGATACGTTCAAAGGTTTCTTTGATTTTCTCAGGAACTTCGTCCCATGAACGGGCTGGTTTGTCAGATGGTTTTTGGTAGTAGATCAAGTCATCAAAGTCAATCTCTGACAAGTCTGCTCCCCAGGTTTGCATAGGCATTTTTTTGAAGGTTTCATAAGACTTCAAACGGAATTCTAACATCCACTCAGGTTCACCCTTAGCAGCTGATAATTCGCGAATGACTTCTTCGTTCAATCCTTTTCCTGTCGATAGGACAGGCTCTACATCGTCATGGAAACCAAATTTATATTCACCAAGGTCAATTGGTTTTGGTTCTACTCTTTCTTCAGCCATAATATCCTTTCTTTCATTATATATTTCTATGTTTCTTATTTTTCTTCTTGATCTTCAATTGTTTTCTTAAGGGCATTCCAAGCTAGAGTTGCACACTTGATTCGTTGAGGGAATTTGGCAACACCTGATAAGAAAGCCGCGTCTCCAAGTTGGTCTTGACGCTCATCTTTTTGCCCTTGAACCATTTCAGAAAAAATAGTTGCAAGTTCTAAAATTTCTTGTTTGGTCTTGCCTAAAACTGCATCTGTCATCATACTAGCAGAAGCAGTTGAAATCGTGCATCCTGAATTTAGAAAAGCGATATCTTCTAAACGATCCTCTGCGTCAAACTTAACAGAGAGATTAATAACATCGCCACAGGTTGGATTGTTGAGGCTGATTTGCTCAGCGTCTTCTAACTTCCCTTGGTGATGTGGATTTTTCGAATGGTCTGCCACCACTGCCATATAAAGGCTATCTAGTTTAGAAAGTGCCATTGAAAAACTCCTTTGTCTTTTGTAGGGCATCGACTAGCTTGTCACAATCTGCCTTGGTATTGTAGATATAAAAACTTGCACGAGCTGTTGCTGGAACTTCCAAATATTGGAGCAAAGGTTGAGCACAATGATGACCTGCACGAACTGCTACCCCTTCATAATCCAGTGCTGTAGCTAGGTCATGGGGATGAAGATCGCCTAGGTTAAATGCAATCACACCTGAACGTTTAGCCAAGTCCTGCGAACCATAAATAGTCAATCCCTCAATTGCCTGCAATTTTGGAAAGACATATGCAATCAATTCCTGTTCATGAGCTTCAACGGCATCCATACCAATCTTTTCTAGATAATCCACTGCTGCAGCAAGTCCGATAGCACCTGCCATATTTGGCGTTCCAGCCTCAAATTTCCAAGGCAACTCCTTCCAACTAGCAGATTGCTCATAGACGAAATCAATCATCTCGCCACCAAACTCAACTGGTGACATTTGTTCCAGATACTTTTCTTTACCGTAAAGAACACCAATACCAGTTGGTCCAGCCATCTTGTGACCTGAAAAAGCAAAGAAGTCCACATCCAAGTCCTGGACATCAATCTTCATATGGGGCGTAGACTGAGCGCCATCCACCACCATGATAGCTCCAACTTGGTGGGCCAATTGCGTGATTTCTTTGATAGGATTGACTACACCAAGAACATTTGAGGCGTGAGCTAGGGAGACAAACTTGACTTTATCAGTCAATTTAGCTCGCAAGTCATCCATATCCAGAGCTCCATCCTTGAGATAAACATAGACAAGCTCTGCCCCAGTCTTGCGACAGACCTCCTGCCAAGGAATGATATTGGAATGGTGTTCCATGACAGAAATCAAGACCTGGTCTCCCTCAGTCAGGATTTCCTCAGCGAAGCGTGCCACCCAGTTAAGGCTGGTTGTCGTTCCTCTGGTAAAGAGAACTTCCTTTGTAGAGCCTGCATGGATAAACTTACGAATGGTTTCACGAGCAGCTTCATAAGAAGCTGTTGCTCGCTCAGCCAAGGTATGAACACCACGGTGAACATTGGCATTGTCCTGCTTATAGTAGCGGTTGATTGTTTCCAGAACTGCTAGTGGTTTTTGTGTCGTCGCAGCATTGTCCAGATAGACCAGAGGTTCATCGTTGACAATCTGGTCTAAAATTGGAAAATCCTTGCGAATAGCTTCTGCATCTAACATAGGCTTCCCCTTAGCGTTTTGACAATTTTTCTTCGATGGTTGCAATCATTTCTTCACGAACTTCTTTGACTGGAATCTCAACAATTACGGAGCCAAGGAAACCACGAACAACCAAGCGTTCTGCAGTTGCCTTATCCAAGCCACGACTCATGAGATAGTACATATCTTCTGGATCTACTTGTCCGATAGAAGCCGCGTGACCTGCAGTTACGTCATTTTCATCAATCAAAAGAATTGGGTTGGCATCTGAACGAGCCTGATCTGAAAGCATAAGAACACGACTCTCTTGTTGCGCATCTGCTCCCTTAGCCCCCTTGATGATGTGGCCGATACCGTTGAAGGTCAAGGTTGCTTTTTCAAGGATAACCCCATGTTGGAGGATATTTCCGATTGAGTTGCAACCGTAGTTAGTCACTCGAGTGTCAATCCCTTGCACCTGACGACCACTTGAAAGAGCTACGACTTTAAGGTCAGCATGGCTACCATTTCCAATCAAATCGCTATCAAAATCAGCAACAACATTTCCTTCGTTCATGACACCGATTGCCCAGTCAATGCTTGCATCGTTGCCTAGTTTACCACGGCGGCTAATGTAGGCAGTGACATTTTCACCTAAACGGTCAATAGCAGCAAACTTCACTTGCGCACCAGAACGAGCAATCACTTCGACCGTGATATTAGCAGTTGCCTTGGCACTACCTTCACCACGTGACTCTAAACGCTCCAGATAACTAATCTTAGAATATTTACCAGCGATAATCATAATATGCTTGTTAAATGGCACATCGCTATCACTGTCTTGGTAGAAAATACCTTCGATTGGCTCTGTAATCTCAACATTATCTGGAATATAGAGAACAGCACCACTGTTAAAGTAAGCTGTATGGTAGGCTGCCAACTTGTCATCGTCATACTTAACAGATGACATGAAGAATTCCTCGATAAGTTCGGGAATTTCTTCTAAAGCTGAGTGAAAGTCTGTAAAGACTACTCCTTGTTCAGCCAATTCAACTGGAATTTGTTCAAAAACAGTCTGCGTTCCTACTTGCACCAACTTCAAGTGATTATCTAAAGCAGTGAAGTCAGGAACATTTGCTGAAGGTTCACTTTCTGTGATCGTTCCATCTCCCAGATTCCAACGGTGAAATTTGACACGCTCAATGACTGGTAATTCCAAACTCTCAATCTTATCAAAAGCTTTTTGACGGAGGTCAGCCAACCAGCTTGGTTCAGCGTGCATTTCTGAAAAAAGTTTAATATTCTCTTTAGTCATTTACTTCTCCTAAAAGATACGAGGGAATTACAATTCTTCCTTGTAGTCGTAGCCAAGTTCTTCAGCTAGTTTTGCGTATCCTTCACG
Organism: Streptococcus sp. HMSC066F01; assembly: GCF_001837335.1. Classification (GTDB taxonomy): domain Bacteria; phylum Bacillota; class Bacilli; order Lactobacillales; family Streptococcaceae; genus Streptococcus; species Streptococcus oralis_S. The sequence goes on along the minus strand of NZ_KV832119.1, from coordinate 113,049 downwards.
TTCCAAACGGGCAGCCAATTCTGGACCACCAGAAAGGACAACACGCCCTTCCATCATCACGTGGACAACGTCTGGTGTGATGTAGTTCAAGAGACGTTGGTAGTGAGTGATAATCATAGCACCAAAGCCTTCACCACGCATGGCATTGACACCTTTAGACACAACTTTAAGGGCGTCAATATCAAGACCTGAGTCAATCTCATCCAAAAGGGCAAATGTTGGTTCCAACATCAAGAGTTGAAGAATTTCATTACGTTTTTTCTCACCACCAGAGAAACCTTCGTTGAGGTAACGCTCAGCCATTTCTTCTTTCATGTTGAGCAATTCCATTTTCTCGTCTAGTTTAGTGATAAACTCACGAACCGAAATCTTCTCGTCATCTTCTTTACCAGCATTCATGGCTGCACGAAGAAATTCAGCGTTAGTAATTCCTGGAATTTCAGACGGGTATTGCATAGCAAGGAAAAGTCCCATACGCGCACGCTCGTCTACTTCCAATTCAAGGATATTTACACCATCAAACAAGACTTCACCTTTGGTAACTTCATAGTTAGGGTTCCCCATGATAGCTGCAGAAAGAGTCGATTTACCAGTACCATTTGGTCCCATGATAGCAGCGATTTCTCCTGTTTTCAGAGTCAGATTGACCCCTTTCAAAATTTCTTTTCCTTCAATTTCAACGTGAAGATCTTTGATCTCTAATACTGACATGATAGTTCCTTTCTTTTTCTGGCCTACTTCCTTTACCCTTAAAGAAATCACTTACATTTCTAAAAAAATACAAGAAAAGGTCCATAAATATACTCTACTAGTATAACAAAAAAAAGCCTAAAAGGCTTTGATTTTGTTTAGAAGCTAGTGACTAATCCTTGCGGTTTAGGTGCTGATCAATGGCATCTACTATTTTCCCCATTACATAACTTAACCTAAAATTTCGAAAAAGTAGAATGGCCCAAAAGGCTGCCATAAAATAGCGACCCGTCATCCAAGCTTCATTGAAAAAATAAGTCTCAGCAGCAGTAAATAGTGCTATCACGATAAATTGTTGTCTAGTCATAGGATTATTGTACCATGAAATCCACTTTTAGTCTTCTTCGACCATGACTTTATCAGCCAAAAATTCGAATCCTTCTGGAATTAGACTTTCTTCTTCTACCTCTTGATCTGCTTGAGAAGACTTGTTTTTAGCTGAAAATGCTGCACGAACCTCTTTCCATTCCTCAAGGGAAATTGCCAGGATTTCAGGTGAAAATCCAGCCGCTTGGCTAAGAATATTGCCAAACATGGTATTGAGGTTATCCCGTTTCATAGTTTGTCCAGCATTGAAATTAGATTCAAAAGCTAAAATAGCATGGTGTTCGTTGGCCGCAACTGGTTGAGAACCAACAAGCAGAGCCTTATCAGGACCTGCTAAGCTTTCAATCACTTCTCCCCATGCATTCTGGAGGCGAATCAAGTTTTGCCGTGCCAAATCAGGATTTTCAACAGCTTCTTGTAGGATAGCCTGAACTTTATTACGGTCTACTCGATAGACTGTCTTGGAAGTGGCTGGACGGCTAGGGACTGGCACTACTTGTTTAGGAGCTGCTCCAACATTGGCAAGTTCTTGTTTGAGACGAGCGACTTCCTGTCTCAGTGTAGAAATTTCACTTTCTACAGCTCCTGAAAGAGCAGATTCAGGCTTAATCTCAGCTAAACGAATGGTCATCATTTCAGCATAAATCTTAGGTTGCAGGCTAGCTTTCATATCCGCCAAACTCACAGTCGCTATTCGAATCATTTCAAAGAGACTTTCCTGAGAAAGAGCTAGATTGTCCATAAAAACTGGACTATGATGAGTATTTTCGCCACCTGTCTGAACAACTAGTAAATCACGCAAGTACTGTAAAAGATCCGTCACAAAACGAGTCATGCTCTTGCCATTTTCAAACAAAAGATTCAAAGAATCAAGCGCTTTTGAAACATCCTGCTGAGATAAGGCAGCTACATAGTCATCAAGCGCTGATAGACTAATGGTGCCTGTAATCTCCTCAGAGATAGCTGTGGTTAAAGCATTCCCTTGCGTCAAACTCAAAGCTTGGTCCAGAATAGACAAGGCATCCCGCATTCCACCTTCAGCTCGTCTAGCAATGATTTCCACAGCCTCTGGTTCAGAACTGATATTTTCTTTTTCTAAAATATGATGAATATGTGCTGTGATATCTTGCGTTCGAATCGACTTAAACTCAAAACGTTGGACACGCGATAAAATAGTTGCTGGAATCTTGTGCAATTCGGTGGTCGCCAAGATAAAGATAACGTTTTGAGTTGGTTCTTCTAGTGTCTTCAAAAGCGCATTAAAAGCTCCAGTAGACAACATATGAACCTCGTCTATGATATAGACCTTATAACGTGCCAAACTAGGAGCGTAAGTAGATTTATCACGAATTTCACGGATTTCATCAACTCCGTTATTCGAAGCTGCATCCATTTCGATAACATCTTCTAAGCTACCTTCTGTCACAGCCTGACAGATATAGCAGTTATTACATGGTTCTCCGTCCACTTGGTTCGGACAGTTCATAGCCTTGGCAAAAATCTTGGCCACACTGGTCTTCCCAGTCCCACGAGGACCTGAGAAAAGATAGGCATGACTAATCTTTTCCTGCTCGACCGCTTGTTTTAGGGTTTTAGCCACAACCTCTTGTCCGACCAATTGTGAAAAAGTTTGACTTCTATATTTTCGATAAAGTGCTTGATACATTAGGCTTTCTCCTCAAACATCGTAAAGTCCCATTCTGTCTTCTCAAGCAAAATAGCGACAAATTGTTCCAAGTAATCACGGTCAACGGCATTGTAATCATCAATAACTGAAGAATCCAGGTCTAAGACACCCAGCAATTGACCATTCTTGAGCATGGGAACCACGATTTCACTCTTGGCCATACTATCACAAGAAATGTAGTTTGGATAGGTGCTCACATCGCCAACCAAAACAGTCTCTTGAAACTCAGCAGCTTCTCCACACACGCCTTTCCCAAGCGGAATGCGAATACAAGAAACACCACCCTGAAAAGGCCCTAAAACCAACTCGCTACCATCAAACAGATAAAAACCTGCAAATACAGTATTCGTAAAGCGAGATTTTAGGAGGGCACTAGCATTCGAAAGATTGGCAAGAACATTGCTCTCACCTTCAAGTAAATAAGAGAGTTCCTCATTTAACAATTGATATTGTGATTGTTTTTCTGAATCTAACATAGAACTATTATATCAAAAATGGGAAAGAGACAAAAGAAAAATCCCTTGTTTTAAACAAAGGATTTTGTGATTATCAATTTGATTAAAGTTCGATATCACCGAACAAGTCAGCCATTGAGAATCCTGTTTGTGTTTCTGGAAGTTCGAAATCACGTTTTTCTTGACGTTTTGGACGACGTGGACGAGCAGCACGTTTTTCTTCTTTTTGTCCTTCTTCTTGAGCTGGACGTTCTTCAAGAGCTTTGATAGAAAGTGATACACGTTCTGCGTCAGCGTTAACATCAAGGACTTTAACAGTAACTTCTTGACCAACAGTAAGAGCTTCTTTTGGATTTTCGATACGTTTGTGTGAAATTTGTGATACGTGAACAAGTCCATCGATACCTGGCAATACTTCAACAAATGCACCAAAGTCAGTCAAACGTTTAACTGTTCCTTCTACTACATCACCTTTAGCCAATTTTTGCTCAACACCATCCCATGGTCCAGGTGTTGTTGCTTTAAGTGAAAGTGATACGCGTCCTTCTTCTTCGTTAAGATCAAGGATCTTCACTTCGATTTCTTCACCAACAGTTACAACTGATTTAGGTGATACGTTACGTTCGTGTGACAATTCAGTCAAGTGAACCAATCCGTCAACGCCACCAAGGTCGATGAAAGCACCAAAACTAGTGATACGAGCAACTTTACCAGTTACGACATCACCAACAGCCAATTTACCGAATACTTCAGCACGAGCTGCTGCAGTAGCTGCTTCAACAACTTCACGACGTGAAAGGATGAAGCGATTTTCTTTAGGATCAACTTCTTTGATTTTAGCATCAAATTCTTGACCTACGAAACGCTCAGTGTTACGTACGAAACGAGTATCCAACATTGAAGCTGGGATGAATCCACGAACACCTTCAAATTCTACTGAAAGTCCACCTTTAACGGCACGAGTTCCTTTAACAGTAACAACTTCTTCTTCGCGTCCTACAAGTTTGTCCCATGCTTTGCGAGCTTCAAGGCGTTTTTTAGATACAAGGTATGTAACTGTATCAGTATCTTTACCAACTACTTGACGAAGTACAAGAACATCCAATACTTCTCCTACTTTAACAAAGTCATTGATATCTGCATCGCGATCGTTTGTCAATTCGCGAAGAGTCAAGACACCTTCAACACCAGTCCCAGAGATTGCAACGTTAGCTTGAGTCGCATCAACTGTCAATACTTCAGCACTAACAACATCACCAGGCTCAACTTGGCTAACGCTATTTAGCAAATCTTCAAATTCGTTCATCTAAAAAATCCTCCAACAATCAAGTTTTTTCAAAAACTTGACATACTTATAATTTTTTTCCTAAGCACCCGCAAAGACATGTTCACATCGTTCACGTCTTTCAATTATAAAAATAAAATACCCTAAGATATTTTTCTTTTTATCTTGAATTTATTACCTAAGAACTGGGGTAGCTGGATTCGAACCAACGCATGAGGGAGTCAAAGTCCCTTGCCTTACCGCTTGGCTATACCCCATTGATGAATGGAGAGAGAGGGATTCGAACCCCCGAACCCGAAGGAGCGGATTTACAGTCCGCCGCGTTTAGCCTCTTCGCTATCTCTCCAATGTTTAACGAGAACTATTATATCATGAAATTTTCAATAAAACAAGTATTATTTTGTCAAATTATAGTTTTCAATCAAAATTTCCACAGCTTTTTCAAGTTTTTTATAAAAACTATCGACATTTCCATTCTTTATGATGGCAAATTGGCTATCTAATTCGGCAATTTCTCCAATAACCTTTTTCCCGATCGTCAAAACGTATCCTTCATAGCTGTCTTTTCCAACAGTCACTTTTGCATCGGTTAATTGGATTTCAATTTTCTTATCTTTTTTACTCATACTGTACCTCTTTTCACTTTTTCTATTGTACAAGAAAATGCTCAAACTAGCAAGAAAAAACTCCATTTCAGTCCTTACAACTGCTATGGAGTTTCTCTTTGCTTCGTGTCTTTTAGTCCACTTTGACAATCCATCCTTCAGGCGCTTCTACATCACCAAATTGGATACCAGTCAATTCATCATAAAGTTTACGTGTCACAGGACCTACTTCTGTTTCACTATAGAAAACATGGAAATTATCGCCATGTTGGATGCCTCCAATTGGAGAAATAACTGCTGCTGTTCCACAAGCACCTGCCTCTACAAAACGCTCCAAATTATCGATTGGAACATCGCCTTCAATCGGTGTCAATCCCAAGCGGTGTTCTGCCAAGTAAAGCAAAGAATACTTGGTAATAGATGGCAAGATAGATGGACTCAATGGTGTTACAAATTCATCGTCTGCCGTGATTCCAAAGAAGTTTGCTGATCCGACTTCTTCAATCTTTGTATGTGTAGATGGATCTAGGTAGATAACATCTGAAAATTGGCGTGACTTGGCCATTTTACCTGGGAGGAGACTAGCAGCATAGTTACCTCCAACCTTAGCCGCACCTGTACCATTTGGAGCTGCCCGGTCGTATTCATCCTGAATCAAGAAGTTAGTTGGGACTAAACCACCTTTAAAATAGTTACCAACCGGCATAGCAAAGATGGTGAAAATATACTCTTCTGCTGGTTTAACCCCAATAATATCCCCAACACCAATCAATAGCGGACGAAGATAAAGGGTTCCACCTGTTCCATATGGTGGGACGTATTCTTCATTTGCACGCACAACTGCTTTACAAGCTTCTACAAACATTTCTGTCGGAACTTGTGGCATCAAAAGACGGTCACAAGTACGTTGCAAACGCTTAGCATTTTCGTCAGGACGGAACAATTGAACACTGCCGTCCTTGGTACGATAGGCTTTCAATCCCTCAAATGCTTGCTGTCCATAGTGGAGACTTGGAGAAGACTCTGAAATATGCAAGGTTGCATCCTCTGTCAATTCTCCTTGATCCCATTGACCATTTTTGTAGTGAGCGATATAACGGTAAGGTAGTTTCATATAAGCAAAACCAAGATTTTCCCAATCAATTGCAACTGTCATGTGTTTCTCCTTTATACTATTCAAACTATGTGTTCTATTCTACACTTTTCTAGTAAAATTTCAAGTATTATTTGTAATTTTCTGAAAATTTTTTCAACGTAAAGAAATCAGCCCTCTGGACTGATTCTTTTTACGAATTTGTTTTGTCCTCTTTAAAGACTTCTTTGAGGAAAGCATCGAAAACTTCTTCATCTGAAATCGTGTCTGAAATAAAGCTTCCATTGCTAGTACGTTCTGACAAGTTGAGGTTCTGCAATCGACTCTCATAGATTGTTCCCTTGTTAGATTGGACAAGTAACGTTTGGTCGTTTTCTTCTACTTCTGTACTAAAAAGATCACCAACGAAACCTTGCTCTGCAACTGCTCCAGCCAAGAAGACTCGGTGCGGTTTGTTTTTCAACTCACGCAAGACTTGTAGGCCTCGTTTAGCACGGCTGGTCACTGGAATTTCCTCACAAGAGACACGTTTCAAGCTTCCACGTTGAGTCAAGAGGTAGAAGGATGAAGTGTTACAGATAAAGGCAGCCTGAAGTGCATCATCTGCTTTCAGATTCATAGCCTTGACACCCGCAGCCTTGGCACCAACAACTGGAACCTCTTCGATATTGAAACGAAGGGCATAACCGTTTTGGCTAATCAAGAGTACATCATCTAGTTTAATCGGAGCCACTGCTACAATCTGGTCTGTCTCGTCTTTGAGCTTAGCGTATTTGACTGATTTAGACTTGTAGGTCCGCCATGGAGAGAACTCTTTGCGTTCTACACGCTTGATTTGACCAAGGCGAGTCGCTGCAAAATAAGTTGTCGCATCATCAAACTGATCTACTACTTCTGCATAGAGTATTTCTTCGTTCGTTTCAAAGTTTGTAATGGTCTGGCTCAGATGCTCTCCGATATCCTTCCAACGAATATCTGCCAATTCGTGGATTGGTCGATAAATGACATTCCCAAGAGTTGTAAACATCAAGAGGTGCTGGGTTGTCTTGGCAGTTTGTACAAAGATCAAACGATCATCATCACGCTTGCCAATTTCTTCCAGAGTGGATGCCGCAAAGGAACGTGGGCTAGTACGCTTGATATAGCCTGCCTTAGTCACGCTGACATAGGTATCTTCTTCTGCGATGAGGCTAGCTGTATCAATCTCGATTGCTTTCGCAGTGTCTTCTAAAGTACTCAAACGTGGTGTCGCAAATTTCTTCTTGACCTCACGAAGTTCTTTCTTCATGAGATTATACATGGTACGTTCATCACCGATGATAGCCGCAAGCATGGCAATCTTTTCACGAAGTTCTGCTTCTTCTTCCTGCAAGACAACCACGTCTGTATTGGTCAAACGGTAAAGTTGTAAGGTCACGATGGCTTCAGCCTGCTCCTCAGTAAACTCATAGCTGACCTTGAGGTTTTCCTTAGCGTCAGCCTTGTTCTCAGAAGCTCGGATAAGGGCAATGACTTCATCCAAAATCGAAATCACGCGAATCAAACCTTCAACGATATGCAGACGCTTCTCAGCCTTTTCCTTGTCAAAGCGGGAACGCGCCAGAATCACTTCACGACGGTGGGCGATATAGCTAGACAAAATTGGGACAGTCCCAACCTGACGAGGAGTGAAATTATCAATCGCTACCATGTTAAAGTTGTAATTGATTTGTAAGTCGGTGTATTTGAAAAGATAGTTGAGAACAAGCTCGGTATTAGCGTCTTTCTTGAGTTCGATAGCAATGCGAAGACCGTCACGGTCAGACTCATCACGAACCTCAGCAATCCCCGCTACTTTGTTATTGACACGAACATCATCGATTTTCTTTACGAGATTGGCTTTATTGATTTCATAAGGAATCTCAGTGATAACGATTTGCTCCTTACCGCCTTTTAGCTTTTCAATCTCCGTCTTAGAACGAACAACCACGCGCCCTTTCCCAGTTTCATAAGCCTTCTTTATTTCGTCACGCCCTTGGATGATAGCTCCTGTAGGGAAGTCTGGCCCAGGCAAGAATTCCATGAGTTTGTCCACCTTGGCTGTTGGGTGGTCAATCATGTAAACCGTCGCATCAATAACCTCAGCTAAATTATGGGGAGGAATGTCTGTAGCATAACCAGCCGAAATTCCAGTCGAACCATTGACCAAGAGGTTTGGAAATGCTGCTGGTAAGACAGTAGGTTCTTTCTCGGTATCGTCAAAGTTCCAAGCAAAGGGAACTGTCTTCTTTTCGATATCTTGAAGAAGATAACCAGCAATCTCAGACAAACGAGCCTCGGTATAACGCATAGCCGCAGGCGGATCCCCGTCCATAGAACCGTTATTACCGTGCATTTCAACTAGAATCTCACGGTTTTTCCAGTCCTGTGACATACGAACCATGGCATCATAGATAGAAGAATCACCGTGTGGGTGGAAATTCCCCATGATGTTCCCGACAGACTTGGCTGACTTACGGTAGCTCTTGTCAAAGGTATTGCCATCTTTATTCATCGAATAAAGAATACGACGCTGAACCGGCTTCAATCCATCCCGAATGTCTGGCAAAGCTCGGTCTTGAATGATGTACTTGGAGTAGCGACCAAAGCGCTCTCCCATGATGTCCTCCAGGGACATGTTTTGAATGTTACTCATATAGGATACAAAGCCCGTAAAATGCAAAGTGAAAATAGGAAATTATTGCGGTGAGCGATGTTCACAAGAGAATTTATCTTTTTCACACAGCATTTAGGGCGTGTTCAACTCCTTTCAAAGAATATAGAGTAGGTTTTTATAGAATTAGGGATAATTTACAGAAATTAGTCCCGTGTTCAGTTACTATATATAACTAAACTATCTTTTCTGTAGTTTAATCTTTTAAATTATATACTTTATTTAGTTAGTGATTTGAAAGTCTCTCCTCAGCATACTGAATCATCTTCTCAGCTACTTCCATATCATAGTCAAATCCCATTTTTTGAGCAAGGGACTGAGCTTCTTGATGGAAAAGTTCCATGGTAGAAAATAAAGACTGAGTTAGTTTTTCTATATTTGAAAAATCCAGTAGATTTGAGAATTCTTTCTCCTTCTCTGCAGGTAAATACTGAAAAAGATACTTGTAGTTCTTGCCGATATCGACTGTTCCATTATCACTTGCAACCTGCCAAGCTAAGACCTTCAAGAGTTCTTGCTGACAAATCCCATATAGATGGTCAGTAGCATAGATGGCTTGCTTGCGACAAATCCCCTTGACCACGTAGGCTGACACCCACCAAAATTCATTGCAGGCTTTTTCGAAATCTGTCTGACTAGCTGGATTTGTCCAGTAACGTTGAGGACTTGTAGTATAGGACTCAAACAAGCCTTTCTCATCTTTCAAAACTGTATAATCAGCTTCACTATCCACCCACTCTTGGATGTGGTCTTTGGGGCAGAGGGTCAAATCAATCCGTTTGCCATCTTCAAAGAGCATGAGATAGAGGCGACGGTGACCAAGCAAGACATGCTGCTCGATAATACGTTTGCCAAACTGGTCCAACCAAGAAAAATTTCTCGTCAGATTATCTAAATCGTCCACAACATAAACAACATCGTAGTCCTGAAACTCATCTTTTGGAGCTTTTGTATCCGTTCGTGAACCAGATAGAGCGACAGCCTCAACTTGTAAAGATTTAGCAATCTGTGAAATCGCATCAAGCATTTCTGTTTCAGTTCTCATCTTTCACTCCTTCAACACTTAGAGCTATATGAAATAGTTTTTTATTATAAATTATAAACAATCGGTCATCTCCGACATTAGCTAAGCGATTAATCTCTATCCCCTACCAAAAAGTATTCTTGTCTTACTGATTTCGTTTGGTGTAATGGAGATAGAGAGGAGGAAGATAGGAAACTAGAATCATCAAAATCATTACCATGAATGTCAATAGATGGATCTGAACTAAATTTACCACATACCATCCCAGAATACCTACAGATAGGGGGCCCAAAACATAGGATAGGAAAATCAAAAGAGCCTTCCACCGTTTCTCCGGATAGACATAACACAATCGAATAAGTGTGTAGATTAAGGCTCCTGCTATCAAAGGAAAACCAAATAAAATCATGACAAAGGATGCCACTAAAGAACCGGATTCTGAGGAATCCATATTGAATAAAAGCATCAAAATCATAAAAAAGGTAAATACAATCGGTGCATATAAACCTTGGAAACTTTTTTTCGACTATTGATGTAGAATGCAAGAATAGCTGAGGGTAAAGAAACTAAGAAAATTAAACCCAAGTAACTTCCAAAAATCGAATGTCCTGAACTATTCATTATTCACACTCCTTAAAACACAGTCGCTTCTTCCAGCGTAAACTTGACATTATCTTCAATCCACTTGCGGCGTGATTCAACCTTGTCTCCCATGAGGACATTGACACGGCGTTCAGCGCGGGCTAGGTCTTCGATTGTGACATGGATAAGAGTGCGGGTTTCTGGATTCATCGTTGTTTCCCAGAGTTGATACGCATTCATCTCACCAAGACCCTTGTAGCGTTGGAGGGCAACTTCCACTTAAAAACCATTGTCTTCTCCTTCAAAGTATAGGGCTGGCGTCAAGGTTTCCTCATCTTCATTATTGAAAGTAGTTAACTTGGAAATAGATTAGCAAACTTTATCTGTATAATTTTTGATACCTGTGATATAATTCAAAATCCAACAATCCTGTCACAGTTTCTATAAAACGAAATCTTACTTTGCTTATTAGCTGAAATAACCCAAAGTTTAGTTAAAATTAAAGATTAACCTTTTTGTCATTTTACTGATCCTTTTTAAATTCGAAGCTTTGACCATTAGTAGCAGAAAGTCCGTCTGAATTAAATATTTCAAGATGAATTGTATCTTTATCTTTCTTTTCGACCTGATATCGAATTCCATTATCATCAACTAAGTTTACAACCGAATCTTTACGATCCTTTACTTCTAGATTCTCAGCTATTTTGCTTTCACCACTTAAAATAGTCCACTTCCCACTTTCTTCTTTAAATTCATACTTAGAATTTGTTTGATTACTAGTCCATGTACCTTTTAGCCATGCCTCCTTCGAGGCACAAGCAGATAAAATAACAGCCATAAAAGCAACTAATAGAACAGCATATATTTTTTTCATCATAACTCCTTTGTAATTCTAAAATTTATTAAAATACTGTCGCTTCTTCCAGCGTAAACTTGACATTGTCTTCAATCCACTTACGGCGTGGTTCGACCTTGTCTCCCATGAGGACATTGACGCGGCGTTCAGCGCGTGCTAGATCTTCGATTGTAACACGGATGAGAGTACGGGTATCGGGGTTCATGGTTGTTTCCCAGAGCTGGTCCGCATTCATCTCACCAAGACCTTTGTAGCGTTGAAGGGTAGCGCCTTTACCGAACTGCTTGCGGAGTTCTTCTAGCTCTCCGTCTGTCCAAGCGTAAGCTACTTCTTCTTTCTTGCCTTTGCCTTTGGACATCTTGTAAAGAGGCGGAAGGGCAATATAGACATGGCCTGCCTCAACTAGGGGACGCATGTAACGATAGAAAAATGTCAAGAGCAAGGTTTGGATATGAGCACCGTCAGTATCCGCATCGGTCATGATAATGATTTTGTCATAGTTGGCATCTTCAATGGAGAAGTCTGCTCCCACACCCGCACCAATGGTATAAATCATGGTATTGATTTCTTCATTTTTGAGGATATCCGCCATCTTGGCCTTGGCTGTATTGATGACCTTACCTCGAAGGGGCAAGATAGCCTGGAACTTACGGTCACGGCCTTGTTTGGCAGAACCACCGGCAGAGTCCCCTTCGACTAGGTAGAGCTCGTTCTTTGCTGGATTTTTAGATTGAGCTGGAGTCAATTTTCCAGACAACAAGCCCTTGTCTTTCTTGTTTTTCTTACCATTTCGGCTCTCATCACGCGCTTTGCGGGCCGCCTCGCGCGCATCACGGGCCTTGATAGCCTTACGAATGAGATTGGAAGCTAGTTCTCCATTTTCCATAAGGAAGAAAGTCAACTTATCAGATACTATGCCATCCACAACCGGACGAGCCAGAGGACTTCCAAGTTTGTCCTTTGTCTGACCCTCAAACTGGAGGTGTTCTTCCGGAACCAGAATAGATAGAACGGCTGCTAAACCTTCACGGTAATCTGAACCTTCAAGGTTTTTATCTTTTTCCTTGAGGAGTCCTGTCTTACGCGCGTAGTCATTCATAACCTTAGTAATGGCTGACTTGAGTCCTGTCTCATGTGTTCCACCATCTTTAGTACGAACGTTATTGACAAAGGATAGAATGTTATCTGAAAATCCATCATTGTACTGGAGGGCAACTTCCACTTGGAAACCATTGTCTTCGCCTTCAAAGTATAGGACTGGCGTCAAGGTTTCCTTGTCTTCATTGAGGTAAGAAACAAAGTCCTGAACCCCGTTCTCATAATGGAATTCGATTGCTTCATCTGTTCGCTTGTCTGTCAGAGACAAGGTGACATTTTTTAAGAGAAAGGCTGACTCATTGAGTCGTTCTGAAATGGTATTGTACTTGAAGTCAGTCGTAGAGAAAATCGTCGCGTCAGGCATGAAAGTGACTTTAGTACCTGTCTTAGACTTGGGTGCTGTACCAATTTTCTTCAAGGTTGTGACGGGTTTTCCACCATTTTCAAAACGTTGTTTATAAACCGTTCCGTCACGGGTGATTTCAACTTCCAGCCAACTTGATAGGGCATTAACAACGGAAGAACCCACCCCGTGTAGACCACCAGATGTCTTATAGCCACCTTGTCCGAATTTCCCCCCAGCATGAAGAATAGTAAAGATAACTTCAACAGTTGGAATTCCCATGGCGTGCATCCCAGTCGGCATCCCTCGACCATGGTCTTGAACCGTTAGACTGCCGTCTTTATTAATCGTCACATCGATGCGATCACCAAATCCAGACAAGGCTTCATCTACTGCATTGTCCACAATTTCCCAGACTAGGTGATGGAGACCCGCACCGTCAGTCGATCCGATATACATCCCTGGACGTTTACGGACCGCATCCAACCCTTCTAGCACCTGAATGGCGTCATCATTGTAGTTATTAATATTGATTTCCTTTTTTGACACAAGGAACCTCCTATTTGTTCATCTTTTCTATTTTACAGGTTTTCTAGCGATTTTGCAAAGCTTTTCCCTTTCAGCTGTCACAATTTCACAGGATATTCTCTGACTTTCTATACCATTTCATGGTATAATAGGTCTATGATGACATTTGTATTATTAATTTTAGCTTATCTGCTAGGTTCGATTCCGTCTGGTCTTTGGATTGGACAAATCTTCTTTCAAACAAATCTGCGTGAACATGGTTCTGGAAACACCGGAACAACCAATACTTTCCGAATTTTAGGTAAGAAGGCAGGTATGGCAACCTTTGTAATTGACTTCTTTAAAGGAACCTTGGCCACTCTCCTTCCTATTCTTTTCCACCTTCAAGGTGTATCACCCCTTGTATTTGGACTTTTGGCTGTGATTGGACATACCTTTCCTATCTTTGCAGGGTTTAAAGGGGGCAAGGCTGTCGCAACTAGCGCTGGAGTTGTTTTCGGATTTGCGCCTGCCTTCTGTCTCTATCTAGCAATCGTATTCTTTGGAAGCCTCTATCTAGGTAGTATGATTTCACTGTCTAGCGTTACCGCTTCTATCGCAGCCGTTATCGGAGTCCTCCTATTTCCACTATTTGGATTTATCCTGAGTAGCTATGACCCTCTCTTCATTGTGATTATCCTAGCACTTGCTAGCTTGATTATCATTCGTCACAAGGATAATATCACACGTATCAAAAATAAAACTGAAAATCTTGTCCCTTGGGGGTTGAACCTAACCCATCAAAATCCAAAAAAATAAAACGCCAGTTTGAAACTGACGTTTTTTTGTATGCTTATTTTGACTTGATGTAGTTGATACCGTCTGCCTTAGGTGCAACTGCTTTTCCAAAGAAGGCTGCCAAGACAAGGATAGTCAAGACATAAGGCGCGATTTGAAGGTAAACCGCTGGCACTCCTTGTAGGAAAGGTAATTGAGAACCGATAACTGCCAAACTTTGTGAAAGTCCAAAGAAAAGACTAGAAAGCATAGCACCAATTGGGTTCCATTTACCAAAGATCATCGCAGCAAGGGCGATAAATCCAGGACCGACAATAGTTGTCACTGAGAAGTTAACTGAAATGGATTGAGCATAAATCGCTCCCCCAATTCCACCAAGGAAACCTGAAATAACAACCCCAAGATATCGCATCTTGTAGACATTGATCCCCAAGGTATCCGCTGCTTGAGGGTGTTCACCAACAGAGCGAAGACGAAGACCAAAACGTGTCTTAAAGAGAATAAACCAAGCAAGGAAAGAGAAGGCAATCGCGATATAACCTAGTAGACTGGTTGACTTGAAGAAGATATCTCCAATCACAGGGATATCAGCCAAAACTGGGAAATCAAAACGTCCAAAAGTCTGGCTTAAGTTATCCGTTTGTCCTTTGTTATAAAGAACTTTAACCAAGAAAACTGCTAGGGCAGGAGCCATCAAGTTCAATACTGTACCACTGACAACATGGTCCGCACGGAAATGAACTGTAGCGACTGCATGGATGAGAGAGAAAATAGCTCCCACAATACCAGCAACTAACAAGGAAATCCAAGGAGTCGCTGTTCCAAGTTGTTCTGCAAACTCAAGGTTAAAGACAACCCCAGAAAAGGCTCCCATAACCATAATTCCTTCAAGACCGACGTTAACGACACCACCACGTTCAGAGAAGACTCCTCCGATACTCGTAAAAATAAGTGGTGCTGAGTAAATCAGCATAGAAGAGACCAAGAGGGTGAGTAATGTTGTAATAGACATCCTTACTTACCTCCTTTAACTTGTTTTTTAGGTTTGACAAAGCGTTCGATAATATAGTGAACGCTGACAAAGAAGATAATAGACGCTGTTACAATGCTGACAAGCTCAGATGGAACTTGCGCAGCGTTCATACCCGGTGCTCCTACTTGCAAAACTCCAAATAAGAAGGCCGCAAAGAGAATTCCAATTGGTGAATTTCCAGCAAGCAAACTAACTGCCATCCCGTTAAATCCGATAGCTAATGATGATCCCTGAACGTAAACGTTTTGGAAAGTTCCAAGACCTTCGACCGCTCCACCAAGACCAGCCAAAGCACCAGAGATAATCATTGATAGAATGATTGTACGTTTTGCTGAAATACCAGCGTACTCTGAGGCATGGGGATTGAGACCAACTGCACGAATTTCAAAACCGAGAGTCGTTTTCTTTAGCAAGAACCAAATCACAGCTACAGCAATGATTGCAAAGAAGATTCCGATATTCATACGGGAATTTCCAGTCAACTCTGATAACCATGGTGTCTGGTATGTAGCGTTGGCACTAACACGAATCGTTGAATCTGTACTTTGCATAATATCTTTAGGAAAGGCATGAATAAAGGCATTTCCCACATACAATACAATGTAGTTCATCATGATGGTCACGATAACCTCTGATGTACCGAGATAGGCTCTGAGGATACCTGGAATCGCACCAACAATTCCACCTGCGATCAAAGCAATGATCACTGTCAATGGAATCAAAACGAGACGAGGCATATCTGGATTTGACAAGGCAAACCAACCACTGAGAATCCAGCCTGCAAGTGCTTGACCAGGAAGTCCGACGTTAAAGAAGCCTGCTCGACTGGCAACTGCGAAACCAAGACCTATCAAGACAAGAGGACCCATGGCACGGAAAATTTCACCTACTCCACGAAGACTACCAAAGGCTGTGTAGAATAATTCCTCATAACCCCAAATAGCATCGTAGCCGAAAATCCACATGACAATAGCTCCAAGCAGGATTCCTAAGAATACGGAAATCAAGGGAACCGAAATTTGTTGTAATTTTTTAGACATCACTCTTCTCCTTTCCCAAGTTTCCACCTGCCATCAAGACACCAAGTTCTTGTTTGTTAGTTGTTTCTGGCGATACAATACCTTGAATCTTACCATCATGAATAACAGCAATTCGGTCTGAGACATTTAAAATCTCATCCAATTCAAAGCTGACAACAAGGACAGCCTTCCCGTTATCACGTTCTTCAATCAAACGTTTGTGGATATATTCAATGGCACCGACATCCAAACCACGAGTTGGCTGGCTGACGATAAGGAGATCAGGATCACGATCAATCTCACGAGCAATAATCGCTTTTTGTTGATTTCCTCCTGAAAGAGCTGCTGCTGGAACAAATTCGCTTGCCGCACGGACGTCAAATTCTTCCATCAATTTCTTAGCATGTGAAGTGATATTGGCATAGTTCAAGATACCATTCTTGCTGAGTGGTTCTTTGTAGTAGGTTTGAAGAGCGATATTTTCTGAAATCATCATCTCCAAAATCAAGCCATCACGGTGACGGTCCTCAGGAACATGTCCCACGCTTAGTTCTGTAATTTGTCGAGGATGCATCCCCACGATTGATTTGCTTTTTAATTCAACGCTACCTGACTCAACCATACGAAGGCCTGTAATGGCTTGAATGAGTTCAGATTGACCATTGCCATCAATACCTGCAATACCAACAATTTCACCAGCACGAACATCCAAGGAGAGATTTTTTACTGCTGGTACACCGCGGTTTTCATTGACAACCAAGTCTTTGATAGACAAGACCACTTCTTTGGGTTGTGGTGCCTGTTTTTCCGTTTTAAAGGAGACTGAGCGTCCAACCATCATCTCTGCCAAGTCTGCATTGGTTGCCCCTGCAATCTCAACCGTCTGGATTGATTTTCCACGACGGATAACTGTCACTCGATTCGATACTGCACGAATCTCATCTAACTTGTGGGTAATCAAAATGATGGACTTCCCTTCTTTGACAAGGTTTTTCATGATTGCCATCAACTCATCGATCTCTGAAGGAGTTAATACGGCTGTAGGTTCGTCAAAGATAAGGATATCAGCACCACGATAGAGTGTTTTCAAGATTTCTACACGTTGTTGGGCACCAACGGAAATATCCGCCACCTTAGCAGCAGGATCTACTGCCAAACCATAACGTTCAGAAAGAGCCTTGATTTCTTTAGTAGCACCAGCTATATCTAGAACACCATTTTTAGTGATTTCACTCCCTAAAATGATATTCTCAGCTACTGTAAAAGCTTCAACCAACATGAAATGTTGGTGAACCATCCCAATTCCAAGACCAGCGGCTTTAGATGGTGAGTCTAGTTTTACAACCTGACCATTCACCACAATTTCACCACTTGTTGGTTCAAGAAGTCCTGCCAGCATATTCATCAGAGTGGATTTACCCGCTCCATTTTCTCCTAAAAGTGCATGGATTTCACCTTTTCGCAGTTGCAAGTTGATTTTGTCGTTTGCTACAAATTCACCAAACACCTTGGTAATATCCCGCATCTCAATGACATTTTCGTGTGCCATATGCTCTTCCTTTCAGAGGTTTATTTTATTTCAATAAAACCTGCTAATCACATTAACAAGCTCTATTGAGACAAAAATTGCCTCAATTCTTAAAGAAGCGACCAATGGCCGCTTCCTAAGAAATGACTTTTATCCATTATTTTTCAGGAACTTTTACGCTTCCGTCAAGGATTTTAGCTTTTGCATCTTCAACAGCTTTTTTACCTTCTTCTGAAAGGTTTGTTACTGCTAGCTCAACCCCTTTATCTTTCAATGAGTAAACAATCACTTGTCCACCAGGGAATTCACCTTTTTCTGTTTTGTTGGCAATATCTTTTACAGTTGTACCAACTTGTTTCAATGTAGATACAAGAACGAAGTTAGATTCTTTACCATCTTTAGAAGTGTATTTACCTTCTGCTGCTTGGTCACGGTCTACACCGATAACCCAAACTTTTTCGTCTTCATTTTTGTTTTCGTTCAATGATTTTGCTTCCGCAAAGACACCAGCACCAGTACCACCAGCTGCTTGGTAGACAACGTCTGCACCGGCAGCGTATTGAGCTGCTGCAATTGTTTTACCTTTGGCAGCATCACCAAATGAACCAGCGTAGTCAACTTGGACTTTGATAGATGGGTCTACTGACTCAACACCAGCTTTGAATCCAGCTGCAAAACGTGAAATAACTTCAGATTCGATACCACCTACAAAACCAACTTGCTTTGTTTTCGTAGTTTTCGCTGCTGCAACACCAGCAAGGTAAGCTGCTTCGTTATCCGCAAATCTTACGCTCGCAACATTATTTTGACCTTCAATCACATCATCAATCAAGACATAGTTTAGGTCAGAGTGGTCTTTTGCTGCTTCCTCAACTGCATTGTGAAGGGCAAAACCAACACCGAAGATCAGGTTGTAACTTCCAGCCGCTTGTTGCAAGTTGTTAGCATAGTCTGCTTCGCTTGTTGATTGGAAGTAAGTGTAACCTTTATCTTTAGAAAGATTGTGTTCTTTACCCCAGTCTTGCAAACCTTCCCAAGCTGATTGGTTAAATGATTTATCATCAACACCACCAGTATCTGTTACGATTGCTGCTTTGGTCTTCATTTCTGATGAAGATGAAGCTGCGTTACGAGAAGAGCGGTTACCACATGCAGCAAGTCCAACTGCTGCTACTGCAACTAGACCAAGGCCTAGCCATTGTTTCTTGTTCATTACTGAACCTCCTAAATAAGATGTGCAACGATGTTGCAAGTATGAATTGTTTGGTCACACAGACCACAGCCACTGCAAGAGTGACCCAGACTAGTTTAAGTCTGTAAATGAGTATGGAAGTAACTCCCCGACCGTCATCTCGACCGTCGATTTATCTTTAGCGACTAAAGTCACTTTTAGATCTTGTTCAAAAAATTCAACCATGACCTGGCGGCAAGCACCACATGGCGAGATGGGTTTTTCAGTTTGTCCGTAGACAATCAATTCTGAAAACTCCCGTTGCCCCTCCGAAACTGCTTTGAAAATAGCAGTACGTTCTCCACAATTAGTCAAGGGATAGCTAGCATTCTCGATGTTCACACCCGTATAAATACTACCATCCTTGGCTACTAAAACAGCACCGATGGGAAAGTGAGAATAGGGGACATAGGCTTGTTTGCTGGTTTCAATTGCTAGTTCAATCAACTCAGTAGTCGCCATCTGCTAATTCTCCTTTTAAGATTGTTACACCAGCAGATGTTCCGATACGGGTAGCACCTGCTTCCACAAAAGCTACAGCATCAGCATACGAACGGGCTCCACCAGCTGCCTTAACTCCCATATCTGGCCCGACTGTTTTACGCATCAACTGAACATCCTCAATAGTGGCACCACCAGTTGAGAATCCAGTAGATGTCTTGACAAAGTCAGCACCTGCTTTCTGGGATAATTGGCAGGCCACAACCTTTTCATCGTCTGTCAACAAGCAAGCTTCAATAATGACCTTAACCAACCTGTCACCACTTGCTTCTACGACAGCATGGATGTCCGATTCAACTAAATCCAGATTGCCTGATTTGAGGGCACCAACATTGATAACCATATCAATCTCATCTGCGCCGTTTTGGACAGCTTCTTTTGTTTCAAAAGCTTTCACAGTAGAAGTTGTTGCTCCCAAAGGAAAACCTACTACTGTACAAACCTTTACATCTGAGCCTTCAAGCCCTGTTTTCGCATGTTTAACCCATGTAGGATTAACACAAACGCTGGCAAAGTCATACTCACGCGCTTCAGATAGCAAACGATCAATTTGTTCTTGACTTGCATCTTGCTTTAAAAGCGTATGATCGATATATTTATTTAACTTCATATTCGGATTCTCCCTGGTTTTATGAGATAATTTCTATAATTTCTCGCAAACTTTGCACTCCATCATTTATTTTAACATATTTTTGAAATTCTGTAACTAGTTCAGAAGAAATTTTTCCATTTGTATAAACTTTTGCGACAATTTCTCCCTTTTGAACGGAGTCACCTACCTTCTTCTCAAAAACGATTCCAGTTTCATAGTCTAAATCATCAGACTTGACTGCGCGACCAGCTCCCAATCTCATGGCATAGAGACCAAATTCCATCGCTGGAAGGGCTGAAATGACACCTGACTCTTGAGCAGGGATATCTACTACATGCGCCACCTTGACTGGGCGATAGAGATCTTCTAAATCACCGCCTTGAGCTGCTACCATTTCTTCAAACTTAGCCAGCGCTTGGCCGTTTTCAAGATGTTGACGGACTTCTTCAACCGTCTTCTCGACATTTGCCAAACCAAGCATAATCTGAGCCAATTCACAGATAAAGTGGGTAATATCCTGACGGCCTTTCCCTTGTAAAATCTCCAATGCCTCAAGGATTTCGAGACGATTGCCAATAGCTTTTCCCAAGGGTTGACTCATATCGGTAATGACTGCTACTGTCTTTCGACCAACAGCCTTACCAAGTTCCACCATGGTTTGAGCCAATTCACGTGCCTCATCAACCGTCTTCATGAAAGCACCCTCACCGACCGTTACATCTAGCAAAATGGCATCCGCTCCTGCAGCAATTTTCTTGCTCATCACCGAACTCGCAATCAAAGGAATCGTGTCTACAGTTGCTGTCACATCACGAAGGGCATAGAGAAGTTTATCTGCTTTAACCAGCTGATCGGACTGCCCAATGACAGATACACCAATATCCTGTACCTGACGAATGAAATTTTCTTGACTTCGCTCAACTTGATAGCCCTTAATGGACTCCAATTTATCAATTGTCCCACCAGTATGACCGAGGCCACGACCACTCATTTTAGCAACGGGCACACCGAAACTCGCAACAAGGGGAGCCAGAATCAAGGTCACCTTATCACCTACTCCACCAGTCGAATGCTTGTCAACTTTAACCCCCTCAATAGCTGACAAATCAAACTCCTGACCTGTCTTGACCATATTCATCGTCAGGTCAGAAATCTCACGTGTGGTCATTCCTTTAAAATAAACAGCCATAGCAAAAGCAGACATCTGATAATCTGGAACAGTTCCAGCCACATAGCCTTCTACCAACCATTTTATTTCAGCCGTAGTCAGTTCTTGACCATCTCGTTTCTTTTGGATTAAATCAACTGCTCTCATGTTTTCACACTTCTAAGGATATAATATCCCTTGTCTTTCTTTATAATTTCACAATTTCCAAAAACATCTTCCATCTTGCTTTTAGCACTTGGAGCTCCTTGTTTTTTCTGAATGACGATGGTTAAATCTCCTCTGTCTTTCAAGAAATCTCTGCTCTTTTCGATAATCTCATGAACAACCTGTTTTCCCGCTCGAATCGGCGGATTGGAAATAACATGGTCAAACTTCCCTTCAACTTGTTCATAGATATTGGATTGGAAAATCGTTACTTCTACTTTATTACGTTCAGCATTTTGTCGCGCTAGGTCCAAGGCACGATTATTGATATCGACCATGGTCGCCTGAACTCCATAAGCCTTGGCCAATGACAAGCCCAATGGCCCATAACCACAACCCACATCAAGGACCGTCTCTCCTTCATTTACCTCTAGACACTTGAGCAAGAGCTGACTCCCAAAGTCAACCATTTTCTTGCTAAAAACACCCGCATCCGTCAAAAAGGTCATGTTTTCTCCCAACAACTCCACTCTCAACTCATGAATGTCGTGAGCAGCATCAGGATTTTCTGCATAATACATTTTACTCATAAAACTATTTTACCATAATTTGGCTTGAATTGTAAATCGTTTACAAAGTGATGATCAAATGAAAAAGACTGAAAAAACCAAGTCAAAAAGACCTTTTCTTCAATATCTTTCAATTATTAGAAATGCATTATAATCTATCGGGAACTACAAATTATCATAGTCAGGAAAAAACAGTTCGTCTGTAATCAGGCGCATTTTTATTACCATTTCTTAACCTTAAAATACTTTATTATCAACAAGATTCCCAATATGATGTTTAGATAAAAACCCAACTGATAAGTTTGTGTCAAGATTTCCAAACTTGTCCAAAGGCGTATCAAATCTTCTAGTGACATACGGAATAGATATCCTTCTGTAGCAAGCCACAAAATCAAAAATAGATAACTACCAGCAGCAAGCCATTTTGTCCACTGATTTTTTACTAGCCAAGCAATCAAGAGTGAACAGATAAAGATAACTGTTACAAGAAGATGATCTATTAAGAAGGTAAAATCGTAATAAGTTTCTACAAAGCGTCTCCCATTATCCGTATTCGCTCCCCTTATAAAAGGTAGTGCAAAACTTAAAATAAAACAGAGTTTCAATATGTAACATCTCAAGATTTTCATTGTATACCTCCTAAAGTTGTGAACGAAAAAACCCACTTTTAATAACTGATAACTCTTCAGAAACAATTCCCTATCTAATCATTAAACTATTCAACCTCCATCTCTATTATACGATATTGACTTACTACCATCAAGAAACCGCTTTATTTTTTTAGCTTTTTATGGTATGATAGACAAAATATCTAGGGGAAAACAATGACCAACGAATTTTTACATTTTGAAAAAATCAGTCGCCAGACTTGGCAATCTTTACATCGAAAGACAACACCTCCTTTGACAGAAGAGGAACTAGAATCCATCAAGAGTTTCAATGACCAGATTAGTCTGCAAGATGTCACAGATATTTATTTACCTTTAGCACATCTCATCCAAATTTACAAACGCACCAAAGAGGATTTAGCCTTTTCTAAGGGGATTTTTCTCCAAAGAGAGAGTAAATCTCAACCCTTCATTATTGGAGTTTCAGGAAGTGTAGCTGTAGGAAAATCAACAACTAGCCG
This sequence comes from Streptococcus sp. HMSC066F01, assembly GCF_001837335.1. Lineage (GTDB taxonomy): Bacteria > Bacillota > Bacilli > Lactobacillales > Streptococcaceae > Streptococcus > Streptococcus oralis_S. The sequence goes on along the minus strand of NZ_KV832119.1, from coordinate 90,033 downwards.
ACTTCTGCAAATCCTTCTCTCTCGTACAGTTACTGATGCTACTGTAGAATTGGTGACAACTGACGGCTTTCTCTATCCCAATCAAACCTTGATGGACCAAGATATATTAAATCGCAAAGGTTTTCCTGAAAGTTATGATATGGAAGCTTTACTGGATTTTCTTGATCGCCTAAAGAATGGACAAGATGTCGATATTCCTGTCTATTCTCATGAAGTGTATGACATCGTTCCTGGAGAGAAACAACGTGTCAAAGCTGCTGACTTTGTTATTGTCGAAGGCATCAATGTCTTTCAAAACCCTCAAAATGAGCGCCTTTACATCACTGATTTCTTTGATTTCTCCATCTATGTGGATGCTGCTGTCGAGGACATTGAAAGTTGGTATCTGGATCGTTTCTTGAAACTGCTCAGCTTTGCCCAAAATGATCCCAACAGCTACTACCACCGTTTTACGCAAATGCCAATTGGAGAAGTTGAAGCCTTTGCACACCAGGTTTGGACCAGTATTAATCTCACAAATCTACAAAACTATATCGAACCAACAAGGAATCGCGCCGAGGTCATTCTCCACAAGACTAAAAACCATGAAATCGATGAAATTTACCTAAAAAAATAATTTCCCCTTGTCAAAACCTAAGTTTTCATATATAATGGTATAGTTAGTAAATATGGAGGTAAGAACATTGGCAAACATTAAATCAGCTATCAAACGCGCTGAATTGAACGTTAAACACAACGAAAAAAACTCAGCTCAAAAATCAGCTATGCGTACTGCTATCAAAGCTTTCGAAGCAAACCCTTCTGAAGAACTTTTCCGTGCTGCTAGCTCAGCTATCGACAAAGCAGAAACTAAAGGTTTGATTCATAAAAACAAAGCAAGCCGCGATAAAGCTCGTCTTTCAGCTAAACTTGCTAAATAAGAAACAGTCCATAGAGGCTGTTTTTTTGTCCTCTAATCAGAAAAGGTAGAAAATGAAAATCGCAATTATCGGTTATTCTGGAGCTGGTAAGTCAACTCTAGCAGAAAAGTTATCTAACTACTACTCCATCCCCAAACTGCATATGGATACGCTCCAATTTCAACCTGGTTGGCAAGACAGTGACCGCGAATGGATGTTGACCGAGATGAAAAAGTTTCTCACAAAGCATGAAGCTTGGGTCATCGACGGCAACTACTCTTGGTGTTGCTATGAAGAAAGAATGCAGGAAGCTGACCAAATCATCTTTCTCAATTTTTCACCATGGACTTGTCTCTTTCGAGCCTTCAAACGGTATCTCACTTACCGAGGCAAGGTCAGAGAAAGTATGGCAGCAGGCTGTCCTGAACGCTTTGACTGGGATTTTATCAGATGGATTCTCTGGGATGGGCGGACAAAGAATGCTAAAGAACGCTATCAACGGGTTCAAGAAACCTATCCAGATAAAGTAATTGTCCTCCAGTCTCAAAAGGAGATGGACCACTTCTTAGAAAATCTCGTACATAACAAGAAAAACCAACGTGCCTAACGTTGGTTTTTTGCTATTAGCCAATCACACTTCCGTTTGGTACAGCTGGATCAACTGTGAGAAGGGTTAATTGTCCATCATGTTCAGCTGAAAGGATCATTCCTTGGCTGACATATTTCTTCATCATCTTACGTGGTTTGAGGTTGGCAACGATTTGGACTTTCTTGCCGACCAATTCTTGTTCGTTTGGATAGTATTTTGCAATTCCTGAGAGGATTTGACGGTCTTCGCCATCACCAGCATCTAGGCGGAATTGGAGCAACTTATCAGAACCTTCGACTTTAGAAACTTCTTTGACTTCTGCGACACGGATCTCAACCTTGTCAAAGTCTTCAAACTTGATTTCATCCTTGTTGAGTTTGAGTTCAACTTCATCTGGATTCCATTCTTTTTCGACAGCTGGTTTGTTGCCTTCCATTTGTTCCTTGATATAGGCACTCTCTTCTTCCATATCCAGACGTGGGAAGATTGGTGTTCCTTTGGCAACGACTGTTACACCTGCAGGGAAATCTGCCAAGCTCAAATTTTCTAGGCTAGAAACTTCTGCTAGACCAAGTTGTGCCAATACAGCGCGACTAGTTTCCATCATAAATGGCTCAATCATGTGAGCTACAACACGAAGGCTAGCTGCTAAGTGACTCATCACACTTGCCAATTGGTCACGGTGCTCTTCATCCTTAGCCAAGACCCATGGGGCTGTCTCATCGATGTATTTGTTGGTACGTGAGATAAGCGTCCAGACTGCTTCTAAAGCACGTGGGTAGTCAACTGCATCCATGTGTGTATGGTAGTCAGAGATAGATTGCTCTGCTACTTGAGCAAGAGCATTGTCAAAGTCTGTCACACCTTCTACGTAGGCAGGGATTTGCCCATCAAAGTACTTGTTAATCATAGAAACCGTACGGTTGAGGAGGTTTCCAAGGTCATTGGCCAATTCATAGTTGATACGGCCGACGTAGTCCTCAGGAGTAAAGGTTCCGTCTGAACCAACTGGAAGACTACGCATGAGGTAGTAACGAAGTGGATCCAGTCCATAGCGCTCTACTAACATTTCAGGATAAACGACATTCCCTTTAGACTTAGACATTTTGCCGTCTTTCATGACAAACCAACCATGGGCAATCAAGCGGTCTGGCAATTTGATATCCAACATCATCAGAAGGATTGGCCAATAGATAGAATGGAAACGAAGAATATCTTTTCCAACCATGTGGAATACTGTTCCATTCCAGAACTTGTCAAAGTTGCCATGCTCATCTTGACCGTAACCAAGAGCAGTCGCATAGTTAAGGAGAGCGTCAATCCAAACATAGACCACGTGTTTTGGATTTGATGGGACTGGTACTCCCCAGGTAAAAGTTGTACGAGAAACCGCTAAGTCTTCCAAACCTGGCTCGATGAAGTTACGCAACATTTCATTAAGACGACCATCTGGAGTGATGAAGTCAGGATGAGATTTGAAAAATTCAACCAAACGGTCTTGGTATTTGTTGAGGCGAAGGAAATAAGACTCTTCTGAAACCCATTCAACCTCGTGACCTGATGGAGCAATACCGCCCGTTACATTTCCAGCTTCATCACGGAAAACTTCTGCAAGCTGGCTTTCTGTAAAGAATTCCTCATCTGAGACTGAATACCAACCAGAATATTCACCTAGGTAGATGTCATCTTGAGCAAGTAAGCGTTCAAAGACTTGCGCCACTACTTTTTCATGGTAGTCATCCGTCGTACGGATAAATTTATCGTATGAGATATCGAGTAATTTCCAGAGTTCTTTGACGCCAACCGCCATCCCATCAACATAAGCTTGAGGTGTGATGCCAGCTTCTTCCGCTTTTTGCTGGATTTTCTGACCATGCTCGTCAAGACCTGTCAGATAAAAGACATCGTAGCCCATGAGGCGTTTGTAGCGAGCTAGGACATCACAAGCGATGGTTGTGTAGGCAGAACCGATATGAAGTTTACCAGATGGATAGTAAATCGGCGTTGTAATATAAAAATTCTTTTCAGACATAATTTTTCCTTTCCAGGCAAATGAAACCTGTTTTTCTAACACTTCATTATATCATATTTTTAGTGATTTTCGATAGGAAAATCCATGCAAAAACAAGACAGACAATTGTCCATCTTGTTTTTTCTGTTCTATATCTTATTCATAACGAAGAGCTTCGATTGGATCGAGCTTAGACGCTTTATTAGCTGGCAAGACTCCGAAAATCATCCCAACACTTGCTGACACAGCCAAGCTAAAGAGAGCGATTGGGAGGGAAACCCCAACTTCAATACCTGCAATCATGTTTTGAAGCAATACTCCAGCTAACATAGTCATTCCAGCAGCAATTCCAAGACCGATGACACCACCTAGCAAGGTCAAGATCATAGACTCAATCAAAAACTGTACTAAGATATTAGCCCGAGTAGCTCCAAGAGCTTTCCGCAGACCAATCTCCCGCGTGCGTTCTGTCACCGAAACCAGCATGATATTCATAACACCAGTTCCCCCGACAAAGAGAGAGATTCCTGCGATGGCACTGATAATGGTGGTCATAAAACCAAATAGTTGTTGTACTTCTTGGAAGGCGGCAGTTGCGTCCGCAACTTGGTACTCACCTTGCTGAAGACCAGCAATCTCGGTCAGTTTTCGAGCCAACTCCGGACCCAAGGTCTGCGTTAGACTAGTATCATTGACACGAAAGACGATGTTCGATATTTCATCAGTATTAAAATTGGCTGCGAGAGAGATATTGGTCGTAATTGGAAGACCACCAATCCCAAAGGCTTTAGCAGTTTTAGCTTCATTGCTAGTATAAACGCCAATCACACGGTAACTAAATTCATTGACAGAGATGATTTGATTAACCGCAGCTTCTGGACTATCAAACAAACTCTTGGCTAGTTCTTCATCCAGCAAAATCACACTGGCAAATTCCTTGTAGTCTTGCGGTCTTAGACTTCTACCCGCAACGATTTCATTTTCAACTGCGTTCATGTAGGTGCTATTTCCACCAGTCAAAGTCGCTCGTTCAACCTTCTTATCCTTATAAGACAGGGTGACGTTGGTCGAGTTAGTGACATAGTAACTGTCTACTCCTTTGAGTTTAGCAGCCTCCTTGACCCAAGACTCTAGTGGTTTTGGTGGTTCAACATGAACATCCTCTTCTTTCCCACTGACTGTCAAAGCGGATTGTTTCTGCGTAAAGGAGCCGTCCTTGCTTTTGATAGGAGAGAAAAAGACATGGATATCCTTCTGTGATTTGGTCATATTTTTATTAACCTGACGAGACATGGAGTCTCCCAGAGCCATGATGACGACGACAGATGAAACTCCGATGATAATCCCGATCATGGTGAGGAAGGAACGCATCTTGTGGGCCATGATGGATGAAAAGGCAAATTTCAGATTCTGCATCTTAGTTTTCCTCCTTTTCTACCTGAGCACTGTCAGACGAGATGATCCCATCACGAATGACAATTTGGCGTTTGGCATAGGCAGCAATCTCAGGTTCATGCGTGACCATGATAATGGTTTTCCCTTCCTTGTTTAACTCCACCAACAGTTGCATAATTTGATTTCCCGTCTTGGTATCCAAGGCTCCTGTGGGTTCGTCTGCTAGGATGATAGAAGGATTATTTACCAAGGCACGCGCAATCGCTACACGTTGCTTTTGACCACCTGATAACTCAGACGGCAAATGATGACTGCGCTCCGTCAGCTCAACCTTTTCCAGAAATTCCTCAGCCAATTTCCGACGTTTAGAAGCCGAAACTCCAGCGTAAATCAAGGGCAATTCGACATTTTGAAGCGCATTGAGTTTGGACAAGAGAAAGAACTGCTGAAAGACAAAGCCGATTTGCTGGTTGCGGACCTTGGCCAGTTGTTTCTCTCCAAGACCTGCTACTTCTTGGCCATCAAGATAATACTCTCCACTGGTTGGTGTATCCAGCATTCCGATGGTATTCATCAAGGTAGACTTACCAGAACCAGACGGTCCCATAATGGCGACAAACTCACCTTCTTGAACTTCTAAGTTAATATTTTTTAGGACCTGCAGTTCCTGGTCACCATTTCGATAACTTCTACAGATATTTTTGAGACTAATTAGTTTCTTCATCAGCCTTCACCTCTTTTCCTTCTTCCAAGGAAGATGTTGGATTACTGATGACCTTGGCACCGTCTGTCACACCTGAAGTGATTTCTTGGTTGTCTGCATCCGCATTCCCCAAAGTAACTTCTACCTTCTTCGCTTTTTTCTGGTCGTCTAAAAGCCAGACATAGTTTTTGTCATTTTCGGTAACAACACTTGTCAAAGGAACAAGGATGGCTTTACTTTTGTTTTTGACTTCAACACTGACTGAGAAGCCTTGTTTCAACTCACCGATATCGCTAGTCACATCAACAGTATAAGGGTACTTAGAGCCAGTATTTCCTCCAAGGGCTGCATTTGCTGCTTCTCCATTGTTTTTAGGATAATCTGAGATATAGCTAATCTTACCAGTCCAACTCTTATCTTGATACACTTTAGAAGTAAAGGTAACTTCTTGCCCTACAGAGAGGTTGGCAAGGTTGTATTCAGACAACTCCCCTTTGACCTGCAAGTTTTCATTACTTACGACATGTACTACCACTTGGCTGTTACCCGTTGGTGATTTGGAAACATTACGATTAACTTCAACTACAGTCCCTTCAAGTGTACTGAGGACAGTTGCAGCATCTAGCTGAGCTTGAGCCTTGTTGAGCTGAGCCACAGCATCTGCACGGTTATCCTTGGCATCACTGATTTGAGAATCAATAGAAGATACGGAAGAAGTCGCTGCTTGCGCTTGTTCTGGGAGTCCAGCTTCTGTTGGAACCTGTGGAGAAGCTGGTGCAGCTGATGCATTTTCACGAGCTTTGTTTAACTCCTCGATATGACGATCTGCCTTTGCAACTGCACGATCGGCTGCATCATAGGCAGCTTGAGCATCTGCACTGCTGTATTTGACCAAAGCTTGCCCTTCTTCGACCTTGTCCCCGACTGAAACGAGAATTTCATCTAAATCTCCCTTACTAGCATCAAAATAAACGTATTGTTCATTTTTTGCTGTAACCGTACCTGACAAGAGAACCGATGAAGCAACAGAACCTTCCTTAGCAGTAACGATATGAGGGGTTTCCTCCTTGACTGCTGACTGGGAAGGTTGTCTAAAAATCAAAATCCCCGCAGCACCGATAACAATAGCACTGGCAACACCAATCGCTGTGTATAATTGCCATTTTTTTGCCTTCTTATTTCTTTTCATTTTTAAGCTCCTTTATTCTTTTGCCTTACAAAAACCATTATATCAGAAATACCAAGCCCAAACAATGACAGTTCAGATAGAAACAATGACAGTTCAGGATTATTATTTCGTTCGGTATTCGTTTATTGGATTATTGTGCTAGATATATAATACAATATCTTTTTGAATTTGGCAAGCGTTTTTATAATTTTTTTATCGTAGCAGATTTTTGCATTCAAAAAATAAAAACGATAGAATATGACTATCAAAGCTATAAGGAGTTTTCTATGAGAGAATATGATATCATCGCCATCGGTGGAGGAAGTGGCGGCATTGCCACTATGAACCGAGCTGGTGAACACGGTGCTAAAGCTGCTGTTATCGAAGAGAAAAAATTAGGTGGAACCTGCGTCAATGTCGGCTGTGTTCCTAAAAAAATCATGTGGTATGGAGCGCAAATCGCTGAAAGCTTCCACCACTACGGCCCTGACTATGGTTTTACAAGTTCAGATGTTCAATTTGATTTCGCAAAACTTCGTCAAAATCGTGAAGCCTACATCGACCGTGCTCGCTCATCTTATGATGGAAGTTTCAAGCGCAACGGTGTTGATTTGATTGAAGGTCGTGCTCATTTCATTGATGCTCATACGGTCAGCGTTAATGGTGAATTGATTCGTGCCAAACATATCGTGATTGCGACTGGCGCTCGTCCAAGCATTCCAACTATCCCTGGAGCTGAACTTGGTGGTAGCTCAGACGATGTCTTTGCTTGGGAGCAACTTCCTGAATCTGTTGCGATTCTTGGAGCTGGCTATATCGCCGTTGAATTAGCAGGTGTTCTCCACGCTCTAGGAGTAAAAACTGATTTGTTTGTCCGTCGTGATCGTCCCTTGCGTGGTTTTGACAGCTACATCGTTGAAGGACTTGTCAATGAAATGGAAAAAACAGGTCTACCTTTACACACACATAAGGTACCCGTCAAGCTCGAAGAAACGGAGCAAGGTATTACCATTTATTTCGAAGACGGTTCTAGTCATACTGCCAGCCAAGTTATCTGGGCTACCGGTCGCCGTCCAAATGTAGACGGTCTGGAGTTAGAAAAGGCTGGCGTCACACTCAACCAACGTGGATTTATCCAAGTGGATGAATATCAAAATACAGTTGTAGATGGTATCTATGCTCTTGGAGATGTTACTGGTGAGAAGGAACTGACCCCGGTAGCCATCAAGGCAGGACGTACCTTATCTGAACGCCTCTTCAACGGGAAAACAAATGCCAAGATGGACTACACGACTATCCCTACAGTTGTCTTCTCCCACCCAGCAATCGGAACAGTCGGTTTAACTGAAGATCAAGCTATCAAAGAATACGGCCAAGATAACATCAAAGTCTACAAGTCAAGCTTTGCATCTATGTACTCAGCCGTTACAAACCATCGTCAAGAATCTCGCTTCAAACTCATCACCGCCGGTGCTGACGAAAAAGTTGTTGGACTTCACGGACTTGGTTACGGAGTGGATGAGATGATTCAAGGATTCGCTGTTGCTATTAAGATGGGAGCAACCAAGGCGGACTTTGATGCTACAGTAGCTATCCACCCAACTGCCTCGGAAGAATTTGTAACCATGCGCTAATTATCACAAGAGACCTCTTGAGGTCTCTTTTTACTTGTAAAATCGGCTGTTACAAAATTGTTACCTTGATTTCAAAAATAGGTTGACTTTTCTTTCTAGATTAGTATAATAGTTACTATAATTTTGAAAAGAGGTTAACAGTTTTGAAAAAAGCTCATATCTATGCTATCCCTGCTATCGGTGCTGCTCTCATCGCCGTATTGGCACAAATCAGTCTCCCTATCGGTCCTGTACCTTTCACTTTGCAAAACTTTGCAATCGGTCTGATTGCTACTGTTTTTAGACCCAGAGAAGCTGTTCTATCTGTAGCTCTCTATCTCTTGCTGGGTGCTATTGGTCTACCTGTCTTTGCAGGGGGTGGTGCAGGATTTCACGTTTTAATCGGCCCAAGTGCAGGTTATCTTTGGTTCGATCTTGTCTATGCTGGACTTACATCTTATCTCATCCATCAAAATAGTGGCTACATTCGCATTTTCCTAGCCAACCTCTTGGGTGACTCCCTCGTCTTTGTCGGAGGCATTCTCAGCCTCCACTTCCTAGCTGGTATGCCATTTAATCAGGCACTAGCTGTCGGTGTCCTTCCCTTTATCCTCCCTGATCTTGGTAAGATTATTGCCATTAGTTTCATTAGTCGTCCCCTACTCAAACGATTGAAAAGCCTTCCATATTTTTCAAGATAAAAGAATAGTCCAGAACAATTGTTCTGGACTATTTCCATTCTAAGAATCAACTATACACTATTTAGATACTCGACTATTCTTATACCAGTATGAATATTAATCGTTTTATTCTTCAAATTATAGCTATTCAAAATATGCAAAGTAGAAAAGTATTCTAATTGATTCAAACCAAATATGCTTCCATTGATTTCGGAAGGTTGGCAATTGTATACTTTTCAGAAAACGCATTTTCACTGAGAGAGCTATATTTTATAAATTATTTGTGATACAATAGAGCTACCTAAAAGATTCAGAAAATTTAATGTTCATTGATTGTTTATATTAACTTGAACATTCTGATTTTTCTTCATTCAAAAATAACTGTAAATAATTATAAGTAGAAAGGTAATTCTATGGCAAAGAATACTCGTGAGCTAATCATTAGAGCTCTCATTACACTAGCTAAGAAAAATCCTCAGCGTAGTTCCTTTACAATGACTGAAATTGCTGCTGAAGCTGGTATTTCACGACAAGCGATTTATCAAAAGCATTTTAACAACTTTGAAGATATTATCGAATACATTCACGAAGAGACCAATCAACACATTTTTAACGTCTTTAATAAGTACTGCCCTAGCAATGATGGAGATCCTATCAGCTTTTTAGCAGACCATATACTTCCTCTTATATACGAAAAAAGGGAAGTTATTAACACCTTGTATACCACACAAGCCGACCCATGTTGGAAGGAATTTCTGCGTGGAACATACTCAGAGTGGGTACTAAAGAATGTCAATTACCAACTGAAATATAATTTTAATAAAGAGGACATCGCTTATATCATTACGACCATGGCCATCTCTTTTATTGAAGTCTGGATTCGTAAAGATGATCCAATTCCACCTGAAGAATTTAGAAAGACTTTCATTCAATTATCTAAAACTTCTCTGTGTGACTATATTGTATCCTAAAAAAAGAATCTTGAGTTGCACTCAAGATTCTTTTTATTGTTGCCCTTTAAAGGCATCGACCATTACCTGAAATTCTTCATTGGAAAGCGTGATTCCCTTGCCCATTTTAGTATGGTCTGGACTCCAAGAACGAATATCAAACTTTGCTGGTGATCCATTAAAGCTAACGCGATTTAGTTCTTTTGTCCATCCTTTGTCATTTTCAGACAAGGTGAGCAAGTGTTCTTCAATTTCAAATGTAAATTCTGCCATTTTAACTCCTTTATGTGATATGCTTTCTATAGTCTATTCGTAAAAATCTTGTGGTTTTTAAGAAAATTTTATATAATGTGGATATATAAGAAGGGAGGATTCTATGAGACAGACATTCAAACTAGTTCTAGATAAACTACATGGTTTTCTCAATGGGAATGATGATCATCCTCAAATTGAGGATAACTCCCTCTCTGCTATGATTGAACAAGCCATCCAGAAAAAGACGGCTGTTCATGTGATACTTGCTGAGACAAGTTTTACGGGTGATATTGTCAAACACGATGCTAATCGCCAACAAATTATCATCAAAAATTTTTCAAAAAACGTGACCCGAATCATTCGTATCAGTGATATTAAACGACTTCGTTTTGTTCCCTCAACTGTACAAAAAGCTCAGAAAAGTCTATTTAAGAAAGAGTGAGATGTTCTTTGCATCCCACTCTTTTTCTTAACGGATTTGTTCAAAATGAAGATGAACGGCGATATGGTCGCCATAACCACTTCTCTCCAAATCGCGTTGCAAACGATAAGAGATATAGTGTTCTGCAATTGTGATGTAACCAGCTCCAAGTAAGCGGTGTTCAACCATTGATTGGATCATGCTGATAGTGGCACGTTCTACTTTTGCTTCTTCCAAGTCCAAAACGACTTTTTTAGTAACTTGCGCTAGGTTTTGACGCAGGTCATCGGTCAAAACATAAACTGTTTGAGCTGCTTTTAGGACAGCTTGGTAAATTTTATCTGGATCAAATTCAGCAATTTCTCCATTACGTTTGATTACTTGCATAAGGTTCTCCTTTATTCTTTGTTTTCTTTGATTTCAGCCAGCATCTTTTCTTCTTCGGCTGTCAGTTGATAGTTTTCTAGCAGGTCAGGTCTGCGCTCGTAGGTTTTCTTTAGACTCTCATAGAGACGCCACTGGCGAATCTTTTCATGGTGCCCACTCATGAGCACATCTGGAACCACCATGCCACGATAGTCATAAGGGCGTGTATACTGAGGATATTCGAGAAGACCTGAAGAAAAGCTATCATCCTGGTGACTGGACTCCTTACCAATCACTTCTGGTATCAAGCGCACGGTCGCATCAATCATAGTCATGGCTGCCAACTCACCACCAGTCAGTACATAATCTCCTAGGGAAATTTCATCGGTTACCAAGGTCTTGATGCGCTCGTCATACCCTTCGTAGTGACCGCAGATAAAGATCAGTTCCTCTTCTTGAGCCAAATCCTCAGCGTAAGCTTGATCGAACTGTTTCCCAGCAGGATCGAGAAGAATGACACGGGGATTATTCTTTTCAATGGCATCAAAGGCATCGAAAATAGGTTGGGCACGGAGCAACATTCCTTGACCGCCTCCGTAGGGTTCATCGTCAACATGACGGGCTTTTTCAGCGTATTCTCTGAAATTATGGTACTGGATATCCAAGAGCCCTTTTTCTCGAGCCTTTCCAACAATCGAGTGCTCCAGCGGAGAAAACATCTCAGGAAAGAGGGTTAAAATATCAATCTTCATCATCTAGTCCTTCTAAGATTTCCACTTCGACCCGCTTGTTTGGAATATCAACATTGAGAACTACTGGCGGAATGTAAGGTAAAAGCAAATCACGCTTACCTTTTCGCTTTACCACCCAGACATCATTGGCACCTGGTTGTAGGATTTCCTTGATAGTTCCTATCAAGTTATCACCCTCGTAAACATCCAAACCGATAATCTCGTGATAGTAGAATTCACCATCATCTAAATCGTTCAAATCTTCCTCAGCGACCTTGAGACTATAACCCTTGTACTTTTCAATCGCATTGATATGGTACATATCTTTGAATTTGATAATGTCAAAGTTCTTATGCTTGCGGTGACTTGCGATGGTCACTGTTTGAACAAACTGATCTTTTTCATCAAATAAAGCAAGCTCTGCCCCTTTTTTAAACCGTTCCTCAGCAAAATCCGTCACAGACAAGACTCGCATCTCACCCTGTAGACCCTGCGTATTGACGATTTTTCCAACATTAAAGTAGTTCATCTTGTCTCCTGTATCTATTTCTATCCTTTATTTTATCACGTTCTAGGGTTTTTCACAAGTTGGAGAAAATCAGCTATAATCCAAAAAGTGCTAGTAGTTTCCTCTTTAACGTTAATTTATATTTGAAAGAAGAAATATTTATATTCCCGTTATACATATTACTATAAAATGTATACTCCCCAATTTGACCTTGACTTGTCTTCCATTTCATTCTTAAACTAGGTATAGTCTCAGGTAAATTTGTATGAATCAATAAGCATGTATAATTTTTTAAATTTTTGACTGTATGTATTTTATCTTGAACGACTAAACGATTACTTTTTGAATCATAGATTAAAGAATAAAATTCTACAATTTCAATATCAACTTCTTTTGGATAAAAATCAAATGGTTATAATGTTTATCATTTTTATTATGTTTAAACTCATAAACATGATGAAATCTCGTATGTAAGGAATCAAATTCGATTGGTTTAATTGCCTGAATTTCGATATTATTAATATAGGCCTTATTCTGGAAACTAATTTTTAAAATTACACCTATAAAAGTCAAAATCTGTATAATTCGTAATAACCAATCAATATACATCGCCCAGTCTATTTTTAAAAAATAATCAGTGTCCAATATCTCTCAAATCTCCCTTCAGAAAACTTTCCAAATCACGTTCATGCTGATACTTAATGGCTGCTTTTTTATCTTTGTCAAAGATGGTTTTGGTTAGGTCAATGTCGTTGATAGCCGCAATAGCGACCGTGTAGTGAATAATATCTGCCAGTTCTTTGGCTAGTTCCTCATTTGAGTCCTGGACACCCTCTTTTCGACCAGAGCGCCCATTCAAGATCTCGGCTACTTCTCCGACTTCCTCCACTAGCTTGATAAAGAGGCCTTCCTCAGTTCGAGATTGCTGGTAATGTTCGAGTAAGTAAGCTTGTAATTGTCTAAAGGTTAAATCCTTCATCTTCTCCTCCTCACAAAAAAGCGAGACATCTGTCCCGCTTTTTTTTTTATTTTTCATCGATAACGATTCTTACTTTTTTGTCTTCAGTTGGGACAGAGTAGACAATCGTTCTTATCGCTGAGATAGTGCGACCCTTACGACCGATTACACGACCGACATCGCTCTGGTCAAGATCCAAGTGATACTCCAAAAACTCTGGCGTGTCTTCGATCTTGATAGTTAAGGCATCAGGTTGTGAAATCAAAGGTTTCACAATCGCAATAATGAGATTTTCAATCGTATCCATCTGTCAACCTACTTTAAACTTATTTTGAGAATTTAGAATCGTGGAATTTTTTCAATACGCCTTCTTTTGAAAGGATGTTGCGAACTGTATCTGAAGGTTGAGCTCCATCAGCCAACCATGCAAGAACGCGGTCTTCTTTCAAAGTTACTTGGTTTTCAGCAACAAGTGGGTTGTAAGTTCCAACTGTTTCGATGAAACGTCCGTCACGTGGTGAACGTGAGTCTGCTACGTTGATACGGTAGAAAGGTTTTTTCTTAGAACCCATACGAGTCAAACGGATTTTAACTGCCATTTTTTAATGTCTCTTTTCTTATTTTTTATTTCGGTGAAATAGCTAAGCTATTTAGCACATGTTCTATTATAGCAGATTTCTGACAGGTGTCAAGAAAAAAACTTGACAGAGTTTTAATTTTTTTAACTACTAGAAATTTTTAGTAAAATCTTTTACATTTGAAATCAAACTCCTTTTAAGGTACAATGGTAGAAATGAATTTTTGAGAGGTTAACAATGAAAAAACTAGCAGCCCTTCTTTTACTATCCACTGTAGCCCTTGCTGGATGTACTAGTATCCAACGTGGTCTCCGTGGTGATGAATATGTCGACTCCAGCATCTCTGCTGAAGAAAGCTCAAAAGCAGCTGCTCAGACTGCCAAAGATTTGAATGACGCTTTAACCAATGAAAATGCCAACTTCCCTCAACTTTCTAAAGAAGTTGCTGAAGACGAAGCTGAGGTCATTTTACACACAAATCAAGGCGATATCCGCATCAAACTCTTTCCAAAACTAGCACCTCTAGCAGTTGAAAACTTCCTCACTCATGCCAAAGAAGGCTACTATAACGGCATCACCTTCCACCGTGTCATCGATGGCTTTATGGTCCAAACTGGAGATCCTAAGGGAGATGGTACAGGTGGCCAATCTATCTGGCATGATAAGGATAAAACGAAGGATAAGGGAACTGGTTTCAAAAATGAAATCTCCCCTTACCTATACAATATCCGAGGAGCCCTTGCTATGGCTAACACTGGTCAACCAAACACCAACGGTAGCCAGTTCTTCATCAACCAAAACTCAACAGATATTTCAGCTAAACTCCCTACTAGCAAGTATCCAAAGAAAATCATCGAAGCCTATAAAGAAGGTGGAAATCCAAGTCTAGACGGCAAACACCCTGTCTTTGGTCAAGTCATCGATGGCATGGATATTGTTGACAAAATTGCCAAGGCTGAAAAAGATGAGAAAGACAAACCAACGTCTGCTATCACCATTGATAGTATCGAAGTGGTAAAAGACTACGATTTCAGCAAAAAATAAGCCATCAACAGATAAGGAGACGATGACATGATTTTATTTTGGGGTTCTAAAGGTTATCAGAAAGATTTGGGACATACGCAAACAGCGATCGAATGTGGTCACTGTAACAATGTCGACACATGGGAGATCGTAGAAACTGGACGCAAATTTACCCTCTACTGGATTCCACTTTTTCCTTATGGTAAAAGTTACTTCGTTTCTTGTCCGATTTGCCACTACGGTAAAGAAATTGAGAAATCTGAAGTTGAAAACTATTTAAATTACTAGTCAAAAAAGCCAAGTCATTTCGACTTGGCTTTTTTAGCACCTTTAAGTTAGCTTGTTAAAGTCCCAGATTTGGTCCATCCAGCCTTCATAAAAGTCTGGTTCGTGGCAAACCATTAGAATACTTCCTTTGTATTCTTTAAGCGCCCGTTTGAGTTCATCCTTGGCATCTACATCCAAGTGGTTGGTCGGCTCGTCCAGCACTAAGACGTTATTTTCACGGTTCATCAAGAGACAGAAACGCACCTTGGCCTGTTCCCCACCTGACAAGACTTGAATTTGACTTTCGATGTGCTTGGTTGTCAAACCACAACGAGCAAGGGCCGCACGAACTTCTGCCTGATTGAGTGCAGGAAAGGCATTCCAGACAGCTTCAAGAGGGGTTTGACGATTGCCACCTTCTACTTCTTGCTCAAAGTAACCAAGTTCTAGGTAATCACCGCGTTCAACTTCCCCAGCGATTGGCGGAATAATGCCCAAGAGAGACTTCAAGAGGGTTGTTTTCCCGATACCATTTGCCCCGATAATAGCAACCTTTTGATTGCGTTCAAAGGTGAGGTTTAAAGGCTTAGTCAGAGGACGGTCATAACCAATCTGCAAGTCCTTGGCTTGGAAGATAAAGCGTCCAGGTGTACGAGCCGGTTTGAAATCAAAGGATGGTTTTGGCTTCTCACTTTGCAGTTCGATAATATCCATCTTGTCGAGTTTCTTTTGACGGGACATGGCCATATTACGCGTTGCAACACGCGCTTTGTTTCGAGCCACGAAATCCTTGAGGTCTGCAATCTCTTTCTGTTGACGTTCATAGGCTGCCTCCAGCTGAGATTTCTTCATGGCATAGACTTCTTGGAACTGGTAGTAGTCACCAGAGTAACGCGTCAACTGTTGATTTTCCACATGGTAAACGATATTGATTACGTCGTTGAGGAAAGGAATATCATGCGAAATAAGGACAAAGGCATTCTCATAGTTTTGGAGATAACGCTTGAGCCAGTCAATGTGTTCAGCATCCAAGTAGTTGGTTGGCTCGTCAAGCAGCAAAATATCTGGCTTTTCGAGGAGGAGTTTAGCCAAAAGGACCTTGGTTCTTTGTCCACCTGATAAGGCTGTTACATCTGTATCCATGCCATAGTCCATGACACCGAGAGCACGCGCTACCTCATCAATCTTAGCATCCAAAGTATAGAAATCTCGACTCTCCAAACGGTCTTGGAGCTCTCCTACTTCTTCCATCAGCGCATCAATATCCGCCCCGTCTTCTGCCATTTCCATATAGAGGTCATTGATACGAGCTTCTGCTTTAAATAGCTCATCAAAGGCTGTCCGCAAGACATCACGCACAGTTTGACCTTCCTTTAGCACAGCATGCTGATCCAGATAGCCAGCAGTCACATACTTAGACCACTCCACCTTTCCTTCGTCAGGTAACATCTTACCAGTCACGATGCTCATAAAGGTTGATTTTCCTTCACCATTGGCACCGACTAGACCTATATGTTCTCCCTTGAGGAGACGGAAGGACACATCTTCAAAAATTGCACGGTCACCAAAACCGTGACTCAAATTTTTAACTTCTAAAATACTCATTCTAATTCCTTATCTTATTTTTATGCAGTCCTTTATAGAGGACCCAAGCCAGATAGCCTCCCAGGGTATTGGTCCACAAATCATCAATCTCAAAGACCCGATTAAAGTCGAATAAAAAATCTAAAAGTAGTTGCGAGCACTCAATTCCTAGACTCAGTAGAAAACTGAGAAGGATGATTTTTTTGGTTTGTCGTAAATTTGGACAGAGATAAATCAGTTGAAAGACCAGAGGGAAGAGCAAGAAGACATTTAAAATGTTCTGCAAAAAGATCCAAATGACTTGTCCCAAACTAGTCACTTCACCCAGATTCCAAAGGGAGTTTAAGGGAGTTAAAAGAAAAACCAGGCGTCCAAAAGTTTGAATACCTGGAGTTTCCACTCCTGTAGGAAGTTGAGGCTGGGGAGTGAAGCAAAAACAGACAATGCAAAGACTGTAAATAGCCACTCCCAATCTTAAGATTAATTCTCTTTTTTTAGTCATTTTATGGATTTACCGCTGCGACTGCCTTCTGGCGGTCACGTTTCATTGTATTGGAGCGTAATTGTCCACAAGCTGCATCAATATCTGTACCATGCTCTTGACGGACAACACAGTTGACCCCTTTTTTCTTGAGGGTATCGTAGAAGGCCATCACGCGCTCTTTAGGACTACGGCTATATTGGTCATGCTCACTAACAGGGTTATAAGGAATCAAGTTTACATAAGACAATTTCTTGATGTTCTTGAGCAATTCAGCAAGCTCCAAGGCTTGTTCTACTCCATCGTTGACTTCATTGAGCATGATGTATTCAAAGGTCACACGGCGATTGGTTGTTTCGATATAGTACTCAATAGCAGCAAAGAGTTTTTCAATCGGAAAGGCACGGTTAATTTTCATGATGCTTGAGCGCAATTCATTATTGGGTGCGTGAAGGGAAACAGCGAGATTGACTTGTACGCCTTCATTAGCAAAGTCACGAATTTTATGGGCCAAACCTGAAGTTGAAACTGTGATGTGACGAGCACCGATAGCCATCCCCTTGTCATCATTGATGGTACGGACGAAATTCAAAACATTGTTGTAGTTATCAAATGGTTCTCCAATTCCCATGACTACGATATGACTGACACGCTCGTCTTGACCACGCTCATCAAAATATTTCTGAACCAGCATGATCTGCGCTACAATTTCACCGTTATTAAGGTCACGTTGCTTCTTAATCAAGCCTGATGCACAGAAGGTACAGCCGATGTTACAGCCGACCTGAGTAGTCACACAGACTGACAGCCCGTAGTGTTGACGCATCAGCACTGTTTCAATCAACATACCATCTGGCAACTCGAAAAGATACTTAACAGTACCGTCAGCCGACTCTTGTACAATCCGTTGTTTCAAAGGATTGACCACAAACTGCTCATTGAGCTTAGCAATCAAATCCTTGGAAAGATTGGTCATTTCTTCAAATGACTGGACACGTTTACGGTAGAGCCATTCCCAGATTTGATCTGCTCGGAATTTCTTTTCTCCTTGTTCTAATACCCATTCTTGCATGGCTTGACGTGTTAAACTATAAATAGACGGTTTCATCTCTTCTCCTTATTCTCTATCTATTTCTGACGAATGACAAAATGGCGCTGTCCCTTGTCCTCTTTCTGAGACTTTTGGTCCTTATGACGACGTCTATTTCTCTTATCCGCATTTGGTTTTCTCTTGTTTTGCGAAGGTTTCTTTCCTCTTCTAGGAAGGTTTTCCTCTTCCTTTTTACGCATTTTCTTGTCAAATGACGCACGCTTAGGTGCTTGGTTTTCTAAGACAAAATAAGCACAACCATAACTACAGTACTCCAAAAGATAATCTTGTAAGCGACTGATTTTTTCAATTTTTTCCTCTGTTCGATCGTCTTTGTAAAAACCGCGTAGGCGGAGCTGTTCATTGCTCCAGTCCCCCACGACATAATCAAACTTGGTCAACACTTCTGAGAAGCGTTGATTAAAGACAGTCACATCGAAAGCATCCTTGATATTTTCAACCAAGGTAAAAGCAATCCCTTCAGTCTCAACCTTATCCCCATTCACATGAAATTCTGGGCCAGGAAACTTGTTATAGTTGTATAATTCAGGTGCAATTTCTTTACGCATAGTCTTCCTTTTCCACGATTACTTAACACTCTATTTTACCATATTTTCTACAAGTTGGCACGAATATCCTGAAAATGAAAAAAGTCTGACGATTCTGTCAGACTTCTGCTTTATAACCTTAAAAAGAGAAGAACAATTCTTCCCTCCATATTTTATTATTTAGCTGCTGCGTAAAGTTCGTCTACCTTGTTCCAGTTAATCACTGAGAAGAAAGCTTTGATGTAGTCAGGACGCACGTTGCGGTATTTCACGTAGTAAGCATGTTCCCAAACGTCCAAGCCCAAGATTGGTTTTTTACCTTCTGAGATTGGTGTATCTTGGTTTGCTGTTGAAGTCACTTCAAGCTTCCCTTCTTTGTTAACAACCAACCAAGCCCAGCCAGAACCAAAGCGAGTTGTAGCTGCTGCTGTAAAGGCTGCTTGGAACTCTTCAAATGAACCAAATGTTGCATCGATTGCTGCTGCAAGTTCTGCTGAAGGAGCTGTTTTTTCTGGAGTCATCAATTCCCAGAAAAGAGCGTGGTTCAAGTGTCCACCACCATTGTTGATAAGCGCTTGGCGGATATCAGCTGGGATAGAATCTACATCAGCAAGCAAAGCTTCAAGGTCTTCACCAATTTCAGGGTGTTTTTCAAGAGCAGCATTCGCATTGTTAACGTAGGCTTGATGATGCTTGTCATGGTGCAAGTGCATTGTTTCTGCATCGATGTATGGTTCCAAAGCGTCATATGCGTATGGAAGGTCTGGTAAGATAATAGCCATCTGTAATACCTCTTTTTCTTTCTATATGAAAATGATAACGCAATCATCCTCTTTTTTCAAGTTTTTTGCTCAATTTGCCTCTGTCGCAATCTGCAAGAGCGCCTTTTCAAACAAGTAACTTTTTTCATAGACACCTGTTTTAATCTGGTAGTCTGTTTCAATCAAATAAGAAATCGCTCGCTTGAGAAAGGCCAAGGAAATCCCTCTCGAATCTCTCAATGCGAACTTGATTTGATAAGGATTAGGATTGCGTCCCAAATAAGTCCCCAGACTGCTTACAATCTGCGATTCCGACTGACCAGTCTCTGATAAAATCTTCACTTGGGTAAAGGTTCGAAACTGTCCTAACATGACAGCTATGAGCTTGATCTCATCCTCCCCTTGCAAGGTCAAATCTCTAACCAAGTCACGGGCCTGGTCGATCTTTTTGCCCAAGATAAGCTGAGTCAAATCAAAAATATTGTCCTGCAAAGTCTTTGGAATAGCCTCGACAATATCCTTCTCCTCTATCATGCCATCTGACTTATAAGACTGTAAAAAGAGGAGATTTTTCTGGATTTCGCTAAACTGAAAACCAGACTTGATGAGTAGATTTTCAAAAGACTTTTCCGCAAACTGCAAACCTTGTTTTTGGCTCCATTTTTGGAAATATTGGCGGAGTTCTTGTTCCTTGGGTTCAATAGCATCAAAAACAGTCGCATCTCGTTTGAGCAATTTGACCAACCGTCTTTTACTATCCAACTTTCCTTCCGCAAAAATCAACAACTTGGTTGTTGGCGAAGGGTTATCAAGGTATGCCTCAAATGACTTGAGCTCATCATCTGTTAAAAAACGTTTCTTGGCTGTTGTGATATCGACAAAATGGTCTAATATCACGATTTTCTCATCCGCAAAGAAAGGGAGACTGACCAACTCCAACTCTAAGTCTTTATAAGCCACTTCTTTCATATCAAAGTAAGCAAAATTGAGATCAGCTGGATCATAACCAATCTGCTTCAACACTTGACTCTTCATAACTTCAAACTGACCCTGGTCTGTCCCTGTAAATAGATTCAAGCTAGATAGATTTGATAACGTCAACTTCTGACTGTCTTCAATGGCTAGCATCTTCTCTCCTTTCTTCTGATTTTTCGATTTAATTAGTCAATATAGCGCAATTTCCCACGGAAATCTTCTAGTCTCTCGTACCCTTTTTCCTCCATAATAGCTTTCAGTTCATTGGTAATGCGTTCAAAAGCACCTACGCCTTCTTTGTGAAGAGTAGTTCCTACTTGCACCATACTCGCACCGCAGAGGATGTGTTCAAAGGCATCACGACCCGTAAGAACGCCACCCGTTCCGATGATTTGGATTTGGGGATTTAAACGTTGGTAAAAGGCGTGCACATTAGCAAGAGCGGTCGGTTTGATATACTCTCCACCAATGCCACCAAAACCATTTTTAGGACGAATCACGACCGACTCGTCTTCTATATAAAGGCCGTTTCCGATAGAGTTAACACAGTTAACAAACTTGAGCGGGTATTTGTTGAAAATAGCTGCCGCTTGATCAAAGTGAACAATATCAAAATATGGTGGCAATTTGATTCCAAGAGGTTTGGTAAAGTAGGCAAATACTTCTGCCAAGATACAATCTGTTGTCTCAAAATCATAAGCAATCTGAGGTTTTCCTGGAACATTTGGACAAGAGAGATTAAGCTCTGTCAGTCCTTTGAATTCACTCTCTTGCACTTTTTTCAAGATGGTATGTGTTTCTTCTGGAGACATGCCAACTAGAGATAGGAAGAAAGTTCGGTTTGGCTCTTTTTCCTGCAAGTCCAAAAGATAGTTCAAATAGTAGTCTAAGCCATTATTTGGTAAGCCCATGGAGTTGATAGAACCAAGTGGAACATCCTGGTATCGTGGCTCAGGATTGCCCTGACGAAAGTCCAAGGTCGCAGTCTTCGTAACAAAAGTACCCGCCGCTGAGTTTTTGACTCCTTCAAGCTCTTCTATCGTCATACAAGCCACACCCGCAGCATTCATCAAGCAATTGTCAAACTCAAAGCCAGCTATTTGTGTTTTCGTTGATACCATGATTCTGATCCTCCAGATTCCTTTTATTTCTAATATTATACCATACTTTAAGATTTTCTCTTTGAGAAACTAATTTCTATATAAAACGTTCGGTTTTGTAAATTGAAAGAATTTTTAGAAAATTTCTGTTTTTTTCTTTACACTCAAAAAAAATTCTGCTATAATGGCTCATGTAATAAAATATAACAACAAAAAGGAGAACGATATGACATCTGCTAAAGACTATATCCAAAGCGTGTTTGCAACTGTGAAAGCTCGTAACGGGCATGAGGCTGAATTTCTCCAGGCGGTTGAAGAATTCTTCAGCACTTTGGAACCTGTATTTGAAAAACATCCTGAGTATATCGAAGAAAACATCTTGGCACGTATCACTGAGCCTGAGCGCGTAATTTCTTTCCGTGTTCCTTGGGTTGACCGTGAAGGCAAAGTCCAAGTCAACCGTGGTTACCGTGTTCAATTCAACTCAGCTGTTGGACCATATAAAGGCGGACTTCGTTTCCACCCAACTGTAAACCAAGGGATCTTGAAATTCCTCGGCTTCGAACAAATCTTTAAAAACGTCTTAACTGGACTTCCAATCGGTGGAGGTAAAGGGGGATCAGACTTCGATCCTAAAGGGAAGACTGATGCTGAAGTGATGCGCTTCTGCCAAAGCTTTATGACAGAATTGCAAAAATACATCGGACCATCTCTTGACGTCCCAGCTGGCGATATCGGTGTTGGAGGACGTGAAATTGGTTACCTTTACGGACAATACAAACGTCTTAACCAATTTGATGCGGGTGTCTTGACTGGTAAACCTCTTGGATTTGGTGGTAGCTTGATTCGTCCAGAAGCAACTGGTTATGGATTGGTTTACTACACTGAAGAAATGCTCAAAGCTAATGGTAACAGTTTTGCTGGTAAGAAAGTGGTTATTTCAGGTTCTGGTAACGTAGCTCAATACGCTCTTCAAAAAGCGACTGAACTTGGTGCAACTGTTATCTCTGTATCTGACTCAAACGGTTATGTCATCGACGAAAATGGTATTGACTTCGATCTTTTGGTTGATGTTAAAGAAAAACGTCGTGCTCGTTTGACTGAGTATGCAGCTGAGAAAGCAACTGCTACTTACCATGAAGGTTCTGTATGGACTTACGCTGGTAACTACGACATCGCTCTTCCATGTGCGACTCAAAACGAAATCAACGGTGAAGCAGCTAAACGTTTGGTTGCTCAAGGCGTTATCTGTGTATCTGAAGGTGCTAACATGCCTAGTGACCTTGATGCGATTAAAGTCTACAAAGAAAACGGAATCCTTTACGGACCTGCCAAAGCTGCCAACGCTGGTGGGGTAGCCGTATCAGCGCTTGAAATGAGCCAAAACAGCCTTCGCCTCTCATGGACACGTGAAGAAGTTGATGGACGCCTCAAAGACATCATGACAAACATCTTCAACACAGCTAAAACAACTGCTGAAACATACGGACTTGGTACTGACTACCTTGCAGGAGCAAATATCGCTGCCTTCGAAAACGTAGCAAACGCTATGATTGCACAAGGTATTGTTTAATTAGTCGATACATCCTATCGGAGGACAAATGATGAACTTACGGCCAATGGAAGTAAGAGATAATCCAGCTGTAGCGCAGCTCATTCGAGCTAGTCTTGAAGAATTCGGGCTTGACAAACCTGGAACTGTCTACTTTGATTCTCATCTAGATCATTTGGCCGACTACTATCAACAGCAAGAGAGAGCAGCTTACTTTATTCTGGAAGATGAAGGTCAGCTGGTTGGCTGTGGTGGCTTTGCACCTGTGTCTGATAAGATTGCTGAATTACAAAAATTGTATGTCACTAAAAATAGTCGTGGCAAAGGTTATTCCAGTCGGCTGATAAAGCAGATTTTCCAAGAAGCACGTCTAGCAGGTTATGAACAGCTTTATCTAGAAACCTCTACTGAACTGGCTACGGCTGTGGCAATCTATCAGCACTATGCTTTTACAGCACTACAACAACCACTTTCTAACGCCGCCGGCCACCCAGCTATGAATATCTGGATGATAAAATCCCTCTCATCAGATGAATAGATGGCAGTATACTATGGTCGACTCGAGGACATCAGTATCAAGCTCCTCAAGACAGCTAAAACAACTTTTAAAAATGTAGCCAATGCTATAATAGTAAAGGTATTGTTTAAAATTCATTTGTTCAATCCTCAATCGCTCTGATTGGGGATTTTTGTATTAGTTTTAAAAAAGCCCACTATTTCTAATAGTAAGCTTAAAATCAAGATCTATTTTACCTCTACTAAGGCAAAAGACAGGCATTCAACTATTTCATTTACTGTTTCATCTATGTCTACATCTTCCTTATCATTCAACATCATTGGAATAATATAAGAAAGACTCAAAGCTAAAATATAACGAACGATTCTTTCATTAGACCAATCTCGGATAACACCTTTTTCTTTAAACTGATTCAGAACTGAACTAATTGGCTTAATGATAGAGTGAATAATAACATTCCCTAACTGGTCAGAAATAGTTTTATCAATAAAAGAACGACTCAAGAGAATTTTAACTTGCATTTGATTCTTCTGAATGAAAACCAGTCTATCTCGAACAATGCTTCTCAAAAATAGCGGAAAAGACTCTTGGTTTGCTGTAAATTTCTTCTCAGAAAAATCAGCAATCATATCTGGAATAACCTGTTCGAGAAAAGTTGACAGAATAGCCTCTAAGATGCCTTCCTTGGTCTTAAAGTAACTAAAAACGGTCCCTTCTGAAACTCCAGCCTCCTTAGCAATAAGGCTGGCTGTTGTATTTTCAAAGCCAATTTCTGAAAATAGCTTTAGACTTGATAACAATACTTGACGTTGTTTTAAACTCAAGTTGCTATTTTCTAATGTCTGAGCATACTTTTGTTCTAAACTTTCCATTGCTGGCACCTCTCTGCTACTCTCTTACTTTTACAACCTTCTTACCTCGAGTATGTCCCGACTTCAGGCTACGATATGCCTCTCTAACTGACTTTAGAGAAAAATCATAAACCTGGTCAATATTCAGCCGAACCTTCCCATCTGAGACCATTTCCGCTAGAGTGTTAAAATCATCATATGTGGAATGTCTCGGACCCGTGAACTGAGCTCCTTTTATCATAACATATGGTGAAGGTACTAGCGTTCCAATAGCCGTGCCCTTCAACCCCAAACTGAAAGCCAATTTAACATAATCACTTCCATAGCAATCCAAGAATTTTGTAATTGGCTTTGTACTTGCTGATAGAAGAGCATTCTGGATGTTTCCTTCGTAAGCTACTGGTATGGCACCTAAGGACTTTAGATAATCTGAATTTTTCTTACTTGCAATTCCAATAACTGTCGCACCTTTAGCAACTGCATACTGTACTGCGATACTTCCAATACCACCTGCTGCTGCTGAAATAACTACAACATCTTTAGAGTTTAGATCAATCTTTCTAAAAGCACCTCCCACTGTTAGAGAGGCTACACCCATAGTAGCTGCATGGTTCATATCAATCATCTCTGGTTTCAACACAATTTCTGATTCATTGACACAAACTTCTGTTGCCAAAGCTCCCCTCTTGGTACCCAATCCAGGGTCACTGATCATTGTTCCAAAAACCTTATCCCCTACTGCAAACCGATTTACTCCTTCACCAACTTCTGTGATAACTCCAGCAAAATCCCGACCAACACCTCTTGGAAAAAGAGATGATTTTGACTCAAACCAACGACTTGGCTTCCTGAGTTTTGTCATAAAAGATAGAAATCGGAGTGGCTTTGCACCTTCAAAAGTCTTATAATCAATAGGATTTAAACCAACTGCATGAACTTCTACCCTCACTTGATTCAGTTTCAAAGAATCAGATTTAATGTTCACTAAATCTAACACTTCTTCATCACCGAAACGACTATATTGTATTGCTTGAACAACCATTGTATGAACTCCTTTACACATCTACAAAATTGAGTGAGCACTCAATCATTTTTTTGATTATACACTTATTCTTCATAGATTTCAACTATACTGTTTCTACAATTTCTAACTAAGTTAGCTGTTCATGATAAAAATAGATCTATTTCCTCTTATGAAAGATTATCAAACTATAAATTAGAGAAATCCGACTGCTTTTATAAGCAGTCGGACTTTTATATATCTAATTTTTCAAAAAATTTGCCTGCAGACTGCTTTTCTTTTAGCTTCTCCAGCAGCTCGTTCTCCAGAAAAGGACTTAGCTCGTCAAAATCTTGGCAAACCTTAAAAACCGTCTCTCTATCCATCTGACCATAAGCTAATTCGTAATAGTCCTTATTATGATGCCAGTTCTGGTCATAGTTGACGTCTGTACGTTGATAGTAAACAATGTTTTGCTTCGGAGTCAGGTAAAGCTTCTGTGTTAGAATACTTTTCTGATCTTTGGACAATTTACTGCGACTAAAAATCTTAACACCTTGAAAAATCTTGCGCTCATGGATACCTTGATTTGTGACTTTCAATTCAACTCTTTTATAGTGCATATAGTCACCTCCAAAAATTACTTTCATTATATCAAACTCTGGCAGATTTGCAAGCAAAAGTGTCATTTCCAAAAGTCTTTAGTCGCCTCTAAAATCTCTTCTGTAGGCGTCACTGTAGCCTCAATAATGTTCTTGCCAGTCTTTTTCAGATAGGCTTGTATCAGATGATAGCCATAAGCATAGCCTGCAGCATAGGGCATACCAACCGGAATTTGACCCTGTATCTTCGCGATTTCATCACCGTATAGATAAGGAGCCATTTCCGCCATCCCCGTTAGCTGTAGCTGACTGGAGATGATAGGCTTAATCTCTTCTAACTGCTCGGAACTAGTTGAAGTGACCCAAGGTCCGATGAGATCCTCGCCATAGAGCTCAGCCGCAAAAGACTCTGCCAAGCCTTCACTGACTACCCAGTCTGCTAGTGTCGTCTGCTGATTCCATTTGATAAATTGGAAGCGGACATTATGGTTGCACTCGTGAGCCAACGCCGCCTGCACACGTGGTAAAGTATAGTCATTTGGTAGCAGACTAAGCATGAGGTATCCTGGAATTCCTCCATCTCCGCTGTAACCCTTATTGAGCTGTAGCATAGGTTTTTCTGGATTGCCCAATAAAATAGTAAAATGGTAATCCTCAACCACTAAGTCATAGCCAGCCTGCTCAAAAAGACCAATACTCCTCTTGATGGTATCTTGACAATTTTGCCAGAGTTGATCAGAGCTCAGAGCGTCGATAGCTGGTCTATCCTTTTCTGAGAGAGTTGAGGGTAACTGATTCATAAAGCCAAGTAGGAAAAGAGCATCAAATCCTCCAGGATACTTTGCTTTTAGAGGGATGTGTTGCGTTTGGTATTTCATTGCAAAAGGTGCTAATATTTTAGCTCGAAAGAGACCTTCTCTCTTTTCTAAAGGAAGCTCGAGCATCTCCTGATAAACTTTAACTGAACGAATCATATTGATTTGCATAATAATCTCCTTTCTTATCTACTATTAGTATAATCCCTTACCTAGGGTCAGAGTCAAGAAGAAAATTGAAATATCTATTAAAATTTCATTGAAATTACCTCAAACCGTTCGAAAATTACTTTCAATAAAGTTCTTTAATACTGAGATTATAATATCCGGAGTATCAATAAATTAAAAACTTACTTTTCTACTGTTCATAGGAATGATGATACTAGAAAAAAATAAATCCTGAAGGGTAAAAACTTGTATCATTTTTTATGGAAAGCCTATTATTCAAAACTTGTTTGTCTCCTAGATAAACTATATAATTAGTTCGCCCCTTTTTTGCCCCTTCTTAAACCAAAAGAAAAAACCGCTACTCCTAAGAATAGCGGTTTTATATGTTTTTTAAGCTACTAATGTAGTTGCTCTATTATTTAAGAGTAACTGAAGCTCCAGCTTCTTCCAATTTAGCTTTGATTTCTTCAGCTTCTGCAGTTGGAACGCCTTCTTTGATGACACCTGGTGCACCATCAACAAGTTCTTTAGCTTCTTTAAGTCCAAGACCAGTGATTTCACGTACAACTTTGATAACGCCAACTTTTTTGTCACCAGCAGCTGTCAACTCAACGTCAAATGAGTCTTTAGCAGCACCAGCGTCAGCAGCACCAGCTGCAGCAACAGCTACAGGAGCAGCTGCAGTTACACCAAATTCTTCTTCGATAGCTTTTACAAGGTCGTTCAATTCAAGGATTGAAGCTTCTTTAATTTCAGCAATAATGTTTTCAATGTTCAATGCCATTGTTATTTCCTCCAAATAAGTTTTTAATTTTATAATAGTTTATCCGTAGCTAGGCTACGCTGCGTAGCTTAAGATTAAGCTGCGTCTTCTTTGTTGTCTGCAACCGCTTTGACTGCAAGAGCAACGTTGCGCACTGGCGCTTGAAGTACAGAAAGGAGCATAGAAAGAAGTCCTTCGCGGTTTGGAAGAGTTGCAAGTGCAAGAATCTCTTCTTTTGATGCGACAGCGCCTTCGATTGCACCACCTTTGATTTCAAGTGCTTCAGCGTTTTTAGCAAAGTCGTTCAAGATTTTCGCTGGTGCGATAACATCTTCGTTAGAAAATGCTACTGCAGATGGTCCAACAAATACTGATGCAAGATCTTCAAGACCAGCTTTTTCAGCTGCACGACGCAAGATTGAGTTTTTAATGACTTTATACTCAACTTCGCTTCCACGAAGCTCACGACGAAGAACTGTATCTTGCTCAACTGTCAAACCACGAGCGTCTACAACGACGATAGATGCAGCAGCTTTCATTTTTTCAGCTACTACGTCAACTAGTTCCGCTTTTTTAGCAATAATTGCTTCACTCATTAGTGTGTTCACCTCCGTAATTATTTTGCTTGGGGAATTTTTCCAAAAGAAAAACGCGCCCAAACCTAGACACGAAAGTACAATACGCTTCTTTTTACATGATACGTTTTGTCCTCGGTAGGATCTTTATGAGTCGAGCTCCCCTACTGTCTTAGGCAGTTTTTTCAAACCGTATATAAGTATAGCATAGACAAAAAAAGAATGCAAGATTTTTGCAAACTTTTTTTGATTTTTTTAGAAATATTTTTTTAAATCTCTACTGTTAAAACTTTGCCTTGCTTAACTACCTGTTCTCCAGCGATATAAACATCATCAACATCACTGGATTTGACTGCATAAACCAGGTGAGAGAGCATATTTTTCTGAGGCTGAAGATGGATTTTTCCCTGTGGTTGAATGACCAGAAAATCTGCTTGCTTGCCAACTTCTAGGCTTCCTATCTGCTTTTCCATTCCTAGAACCTTAGCACCCTCTATCGTCAGAGCTTTGAGGGCTGTTTCAATAGGAAATTTGCTGGCATCTCCACTTTTCATCTTTTGAAGAAGGGCTGCGGTCCGTCCTTCCTCAAACATATCTAGATTGTTATTGGAAGCAACCGAGTCTGTCGCAATCCCCACTGCTACTCCTGCTTTTTGGAGTTGGATGATTGGAGCGATTCCAGAAGCCAGTTTGAGGTTACTAATAGGATTGTGAGCAATAGATACTTGAGAAGTTGCCAAGCGTTCAATTTCTCTCTCGTTTAATTCGACCCCGTGAGCAAAGACAGACGGATGATCTAAGTAACCCAATTCTTCTAGAAAGGCGAGGGGGCGTTTGCCGTATCGTTTGAGGATAATTCCTGATTCCTCCTTAGTCTCCGCCACATGAATATGGATAGGAATATTCAGCTCTTTTGCCATTTCTAAGCTCGCTTCCAGCAAGTCTCTACTACAGCTATATGGAGAATGAGGAGCTACCATAACCTTGAAATTTGGGTTTTCATATTCTAAGATTTCCTCTATGATGGCACGTGTTCTGCTTATGGTCTCAGCAGTTGTTTCTGTCTCTGAAGAAAAGAGGGTCGGTGAGAAATAACAACGCATCTTAGATGCCTTGACTGCCTGATAAATTTGCTCAATATCCACACCATTGGGATTATACATATCGTTGAAGCTTGTTGTTCCTGACTGGAGCATTTCTGTCAGAGCTTCTTTGACTGCCTTGGTAGTCATGTCGGGAGTAAAGCCTGCTTCTGCTGGCCAGATATAGTCAATGAGCCATTCGTGGAGATTGCTGTCATCCTGAATTCCTCGCAAACCTGTCATAGCAGAATGGGTGTGGCAATTGACCAAACCAGGCATGATCCAGGCTCCCTGATAGTCTATAATCTGCTCAGCTTGCTCTAAAATCTCTGGCTCCTCTTGGCCGACATAGACGATTTGAGAGTCCTTAACGGCTAAGATACCATCCAGATAGACATGGAAATCTTGGTCACAAGTCACGATATTTACATGCTGATAGACTTTCATTGTTTTCTCCTTCTAAGACCCTGATTTTTTCTAGCTATTGTAACAAAAAAGTCACCCGAAGGCAACTTTTTTTGTCCATAAGATTTCAAAATAGAAAGGATTATTTAGAGCTAAAAGCTGCAGCCTTTTGCATTTGGTAATACTTGCCCTTTCTAGCCATGAGATCCTGATGGTTACCATGCTCCACGATGTCACCATCCACCAAGACTAGAATCAGATCCGCATCCTGAATAGTTGACAAACGGTGAGCAATGATAAAGCTTGTGCGCCCCTTCATGAGTTTGGCAAAGGCATCCTGTACCAGCACTTCTGTCCGTGTATCGATGGAGGAAGTTGCCTCGTCTAAGATAAGAATCTTGGGAATAGCCAGAAAGACACGCGCAATGGTCAAAAGCTGAGCCTGACCAACAGAGAGTGATTCACCCGCATTTTCCAGTTTGGTATCATACCCCTGTGGCAACTGTTGGATGAAAAAGTCTGCATTGGCTGCTTTTGCGGCAGCAATCACCTGCTCCCTACTGGCATCAGGATTTCCAAAGGCAATATTGTCATGAATGGTCCCTTGCTTGAGCCAGGTTTCTTGGAGTACCATCCCAAACTGCTGTCTCAATGACGCTCGGGTATAATCATAAATGGACTGCCCATCTAACAAGATATCTCCCGAGTTAATAGGATAAAAACGCATGAGGAGATTGATAAGAGTTGACTTACCAGCACCTGTAGGACCAACGATGGCTACCTTGCTACCAGCTGGGATATCGATAGACAAATCCTTAATCAAGATCCTTTCAGGATGGTATCCAAAAGAAACATGCTTAAAGGAAATGGCTCCCTTAACTTGGTCACTGGTCAAGACTTCCTTACCTGTTTCAGCCACCTCTGGACTTTCTAAGACAACATAGACGCGCTCTGCGCAAGCGAGAGCACTTTGCAACTCAGCTAGCACTGAAGAAATATCGTTAAAGGGCTTGGTATACTGCTGAACATAGTTCAAAAAAGTTACTAAACGCCCAATGGTCAAGGTTGAACCCATCATGATACGATAAGCTCCTACTCCAGCTAGAAGAGCATAAATGAGCGCATTGACAAAGCGAGTCGAAGGATTGACCGTTGAGGAATAAAAGATGGCTGACTGAGAATAGCTTGCGTAGTTGGCATTCGCCTCGTGCAGTCTTTGGATAAACTCTGTCTGAGCATTGAAGGACTGGATAATGGTCTGCTGGCTAAGCGACTCTTCAATCAACTGAGTCTGAATTCCTCTCGTCTCTGTTTGCTTCTGGAAGAGATGATAGGAGCGTTTGGCAATAAAGCGTGAAATCACCATGGACAGCGGCGTCAACAGCAAGACCAAGAGGGTCATGAGAAGGTGAATTTGGAGCATGGCTAGAATACTAACCAAAATCATCAAAACACCAATGAAAAATTGATTGAAAATCATGGTCAAGCCAGCTGCCAACTGTTCTATGTCTGTAGTCACACGACTAACCATCTCTCCACTGCCCTGCCGATCCACAAAAGCAATCGGTAAACGATGAAGTTTATGAATGATTCGCTCTCGCAAGTCTCTGGTATAAGAGAAGATTAGACGATTATAAAGAAGAGGATTGGCCCATTGTACCAGAGTATTTCCTATGACTACCAAGATCATCTGGATGAAAATCTGCCAAAAAACTGGTGAAGAACCAGTTACGAGGACCTGGTCAATGACCTGCCCAATCAAGATAGGTAGGTAGATCGATAAAGCAACTTGGGCAATAGTTCCTAGAAAGGCTAGGAAAAGGAGGAAGGGATGGCTTGCTAAATCTATGGCCAAACGTCTGAGCGTCTGGTTTGCGGTTTGTCGTTTCATGCTAGTCCTCCTTTCCATGTTGGGATGCATTGATTTCGCGATAGACTTGGCTAGTCTTCATCAAGTCATCGTGCTTGCCGATAGCTAGGAGCTCTCCTTTTTCCAAGAGGAGAATCTGGTCTGCCATCTGTAAAGTTGAAGTTCGTTGAGAGATCAAGATTGAACTTGTATTTGGCAGATTTTCTCGGATAGCTCTCAAGAGATTGGACTCGGTAATGGTGTCTAGTGCCGAGGTCGCATCATCAAGGATGAGAAATGGAGCTTGGCGCAAGACTGCACGTGCGATGGACAGCCTTTGTTTTTGTCCACCTGAGAAATTTCGTCCTCCTGCCTCAACTAGGGCATCCAAAAGTCCTTCCTTTTCACTGACAAAATCCTTAGCTTGCGCAATCTCCAAGGCCTGCCAGAGTTGCTGGTCAGATACTTCTCGATTGAAACCTAGAGTCAAGTTGGAACGAATAGTTCCTTTAAAAAGTTCAACTTTTTGGGGTACATAGGCAATCCAAGACCGCCACTGCTCCAAATTACGAGGACTACGCCCATCTCGATAAAGGTCAATGCTTCCCTTATCCGCTGGATAAAGACCAAGTAAGACTTGCACCAAGCTTGATTTACCTGAACCAGTTCCCCCAATGATACCAAGGATTTGCCCTTGAGTCATATTAAAGGAAATGTCTCTCAGAGAAGCTTGAGCCGCATCGGGATAGGTAAAGGTCAATTCTTGGACTTGCAAAACCCGATCACCGGTAGCTTGCTTTTCTTCTAATTCTGAATAAATATCTTCTGGAGCTTCGGTAAAAACTTCCTCGATTCGCTGGGCTGAGATGTAGGACTGGTTGAGAGAATTGATCAGCATGGCGAGCTTAACCAATTCCACCAAGATTTGCAAGAGATAGTTGATGAGGGCAATGAGGGCACCTTGACTGAGTAAACCTCCTTGAATTGAAATATAGCCCTGCCAGATGATGACGAGAAGAGTTCCATTAACAATCAGATAGGTCAGAGGTGTTAACAAACTAGACCAGAAACCCGTCTTTTCTTGCAATCTAGCATAAACTTGGTTAAGGGTTTGAAAAATCTGTAACTCTCGTTTTTCCTGACCAAAAGCACGAATAACTCGCATCCCTTGCAATTGCTGGCGCGTTTCCTGAACCAGCTGGTCCGTTTTCTTTCTGAGACTACTGTAGAGAGGATTGACCAGTCGAGACAGACCGACAATGACAATCGTCAAAATGACAACCATAACTAAGAACCAGAAAGTCAGCTCAGCCGAGATGCGATAGGCCATAAAAATGGCTCCAAAAACGATAATAGGTGCTCTCAAAAAGAGGCGCAGGAATTGATTGATACCAGTCTGTATCTGGTAGGTATCCGAAGTCAAGCGAGTTACCAAGCTAGAAGTCGTCAGACGGTCTCTGCTGTCCTTAGGTAAAGAAAGAATATGACGATAGAGGTCGTTTGTCAATTCCTTGGCAAAACCTACCGCTGCCTTTGCTGAATAAAATTGAGCTACCAAGGCCACTAAAACGCCAATCACTGCAAAGATAAGGAGCAGGCCAATCTGCATCCAGAGATGGCCTTGATCTCTCTGGGGCAAGGCTTGGTCAACAATCCCAGCAATCACCATGGGAACTAAGAGCTCAAAAACAGCTTCTAGCAACTTGAACAGGGGAGCCAAAATTGATTCTTTGATATAGGGTTTGAAGTAAGATAGTAAGTGTTTCATAGATCCCTTCTATTCTTATTCTGGAAATGAAGAAAGTGGGAAGCCCCACCCTCTCAGTTTTATTTGTTTAAGTAAGGTAATAGATAGCCATATCCTGCTTCTTCCATCTCATCCTTGGCTACAAAGCGCAAGGATGCAGAATTAATACAGTACCGCAGGCCACCTAATTCCTGAGGTCCATCTGTGAAAACATGACCCAAGTGAGCATTTCCTGACCGAGAACGAACCTCGATTCGCTCCATTCCATGGCTCAGGTCCTTGTAATAGTGAATCAACTCCTTAGAAATCGGACGACTAAAACTTGGCCAACCACAACCTGAGGCAAACTTATCCTTAGCAAAAAAGAGTGGCTCCCCTGTCGTGATGTCTACATAAATTCCCTCTTCAAAAGTTTGGTCATAAGCATTACTAAATGGAGCCTCTGTAGCAGCCTCTTGCGTAACACGATAAGACTCTTCAGTTAAGCTTTCCTTTAACACCTCTTGACTAGGCTTTTCATAGTTAGAGGCGTCAATCAATGGCTTCTCAGCATCCGTCACATCGATATGACAATAACCTGAAGGATTTTTCTTGAGATAGTCTTGATGATAGTCTTCTGCTAAAATGTAGTGGCGAAGTTTCTCCACCTCTACTGCAATCTTTCGACCCAGCATACGCTCCTGCTCCTGCACCACTGTGTAGATAGCTGGCAAGTCTGCTTTATCCTGATAATAGATTCCCGTTCGATATTGGCGACCACGGTCATTCCCTTGTTGGTTAATAGACAAGGGATCAATGACTCGGAAATAATAAAGCAAAATCTCTCTGAGTGACACAGCTTTCTCATCATAAATCACTTGAACCGTCTCTGCATGGTCTGTTTCCTTGAGCAACTGGTAATTGGTCGTTTCGACTTGGCCATTAGCGTAGCCGACACTGGTTGCTAGCACTCCAGAAATTCGTGAAAAATACTCCTCTAGTCCCCAAAAACAACCACCTGCTAGATAAATTTCTGACATCTTTATTTCTCCTTTATCAAGTTTTTAACTAATACTCTTCGAAAATCTCTTCAAACCAGGTCAGCTTACATCTGCAACCTCAAAACAGTATTTTGAGCTAACTTCGTCAGTTCTATCCACAACTTCAAAACCATGTTTTGAGCAACCTGCGGCTAGCTTCCTA